>CAIRBI010000337.1 GCA_903876785.1 uncultured Gammaproteobacteria bacterium | reverse complement strand
CGTCCGGTCCGCCACTACACTTCGTCATCGCTAAAGTTATTCGTAAGTTCCTCTCAGTTTCCTTTCCAATTGTTACCTGAATCTCTTGATTTTTACACGGCCTGAACTGCAATCGATTGGCGATGCCATTCCCCGGGCGGCGGGAGTGTCACTGCAAATATTGCGGTTGGATCTGCTGCATCCGCAACTCTCAGGAAACAAGTGGTACAAACTCCGACTGAACCTGCGGGCAGCCAAAGAGCAGGGACACGGCACGGTGCTGAGCTTTGGTGGTGCCTATTCCAACCACCTGCACGCATTGTCCGCGGCGGGAAAGATGCACGGGCTCAAGACCATTGGCGTGGTGCGCGGTGAGCCTGCTGAACCCTTGAACGCCACTCTGACGTTTGCCCGTCAGCAGGGCATGGAGTTGTACCATGTGACTCGTGCCGACTATAAACTCAAGAGTAGTGCCGATTTTCTTGCCCGTTTGCGGGAGCGCTATGGCGACTTTTTCCTGATTCCAGAGGGTGGAGCCAATATTGCCGGTGTGCAGGGCTGCGCGGACATCAATGAGTTGCTGAACTGGTCCACGCCTGCTGCCGCGATGTCCTCTGCCCCGGAGCGAGTTGTTGCGCTGGCCTGTGGCACGGGAACGACGTTGGCGGGCCTGCTCCTTGGTCGACGGGAAGACTATCGAATTCTCGGGTTTGCCGCCCTGAGGGGCGACTTTCTGGAGAACGATGTCCGCACGGCGCTGCAGAGCTGTGGTGTTGCTGACCCTGGCAATTGGCGCATCACTCAAGAGTGGCATGGCGGCGGCTACGCGCGCTCTAGTCCCGAGTTGCTCGATTTCATCAGGGGTTTTCAGCACCGCACGGGCATCCCTCTGGAGCCTGTTTATACCGGCAAATTGCTGCTGGGTCTTTATCGAATGCTGGAACGAGGTGAATTTTCTCGCGGTACCGAAATCATCGTCATTCATACCGGAGGTTTGCAGGCCTTTTAGTGCTTGTGGAGCATTTTTGGAAAATATTCCCACGTAGCGCCACCTATTTCGTTCACGTATACTGAGCCCCGTTTTGTTGCGGGCCTGATCAAGTGACCGAAGTATGCTGACGTTCTGCATGACTACACTGGAAGGAATTTCTGCGCGGGTGACTCTGGTCGGCCGCGTGGTGCTAGCCGTTGTGTTGTTTTGCCAGTCGGCGGCGCTGTGTGCCCAGCAGGGCGATCTTCTCTCGCCCACCCAGATGAACGATTACGCCTCACTCTGGACACTGACTACCGCCGATCAATCCTGGCCTGCACTGCCCGCTCATGCGAGCGATCCGGTGGCCATCATCATCCCGCCTGATGCCGTCTCCAGACTCCATGCGGGAGTGAGCTTCTCAGCACCAGCGATGAGTGCCGCAGAGACCGACCATCCGCTTCTCATCACCCACGAAAGCACCTATATCAATGGTGACACGGTCTATCGGGGTGAATTGCTCGACTCGGTGTCTTCGTCCCCCCTGGTCCTCACGACAGGTCCGAACAGTGTGTTTGCCTATCTGGAAGTCGGGGATGTGGTCTGGCAACTCTATGCTAACCGCCAGGCTCCTGCAGCCCCTTGTATTGGTTGGATCTATCAGACCAGACCGCTGCCATTTCAGCACCTCGATCAGGATTTTGTGATTCCAGACCGAGGCGAGGGGCCGCTCGCGCCGGTTGCGGCGCCAGTCCCCCTCAATCAGGCTTTGAGCCTCAATGGCAGTCTGAGTGTGCAGCGGAGTCTGGAGGCGCGCAACTCCGGCATCAACAACGGCAACTTCGCGATCAGTCAAAAGTTCAGTAGCAGCAGCGTAGTGGTCGGCGGCAAGGTCGATGTCACTGTGAATCTCAAGAACATCAGCGGCGAGCGTCATCAGGACCTCGTTCTGAACGTCTATTTTGTGCTGGAAAATACCACTCTGGTGGCAGCTCCCGAAGGGTGTCGGACAGGGCTTCTCGCCGGACAGGCTGTTCTCAACTGCGTGTTGGGCGACTTCGCAGCGAACGAGTCGAGAGCTCTCGTTTACACCGTGGCCACGGGTCCTAAATCAAAGCCTTACGTCGTCAGTACGGCAGTCGTCGGCGCGCTGCGTCACGATGCCCAGTTGAACGTGGTTGAGGATATCCGCACAGACAGTGACGGCGATGGCATCAGCGATCGCAATGAGGTGTTGCTCGGCACCAACCAGCGCGACGCCAGTTCAGTGGATCGCAGCAATGCCGTCATCGACGTCATGGCACTGTATACACCTGGCGCAGCGCATATGTATGGCGGTGACGCGGCGACGCGCATCAACCAGCTGATCGGCATAGCCAACCAGATCTATGCCGACAGCCGCGTCGGCATTACCTTGCGGCCTGTCTATCACGGCCAGGTGGATTATGACGACTCGGCGAATATGGATACCGCACTGACGGCGCTGACTCGCAAGACGCACCCGGCGTTTGCGCAGGTGGATGCGCTGCGGCAGACCTATGGTGCCGATCTGGTGATGCTGTTCAGACCCCAGGGATCAGAGAGTGCGCGCTGCGGGCTTGCGAATCTCGGCGGGTTCAATACTCAGGGCGACTTCCTGTCCACGGCGGAGAAGGACTTCGCCTATTCCGATATCGCCATCGACTGCCCGGTCAGTTCGGTGGTGGCTCATGAACTGGGCCACAACATGGGGCTGACTCACTCGAAGCGGGAAGACGGTTTCGGCGGCACCTTTGATTTCGCGACTGGCTATGGGGTGGACGCAAAGTTCGTGACCGTAATGGCGTATCCTGGCGCCTTCAATGCCGGCGTGCGACTGGCACGCTTCTCCAGTCCGTTGCTCGACTGCCTGGGAGTTCCCTGCGGCGTCAGCGCGAACGACCCCGTCCATGGCGCGGACGCTGCACTGGCGTTGAATCTGGTGCGCCATCAGATTGCCAGCTATTTCCCTACCCGAGTGCCTATGCTCCCGGCCAGACACGTGGTGAACAGCAACGGCTCGCCAACGGATGCGCGTATCGCACTGGCGGCGAGCGTGAACAAGGGGCTGAGCTATGTCTCGGCAGTGACCCCTAAAGATAATATCGACGTCAATCTCAGTCTGATTGTCGACAGTCGGCACATTGGCCGTAAGGGCGTCATCTATGTGCTGGTCACGCTGGATGGACAAACGTTCTTCCTGCTGGACAAGGCGGGGCGCATCGCCCGCTGGGACGGCTCCATTGCAGGACTCATCTCCTTCGCGCCAGCGGCGGCATTGCAGCCTGTCGAGTATGTGCGACTGGTCAATGCGGCCCGCTTCGGCAATGATTTCGTCAACCAGCGCCTGCAGATATACATCGCCTATCGGGTGTTGGACACGGAAGAGGTCATCTATACGACCGAACCCATGACCCTGGAAATTACCCCCTGACCCTCTGCTCGCCGCTTGCGTGCCACCCCGGCTCTCTCTGCTATACTGACGCCCGCGCCCGGTGGCGCTGTCTACAGGGGAGTGTATGAAAGCATTCAATCGCATAGGGCTGGTCGGGCGTCCCGGACACGCGGGTGTTGTGGAATCGATGCAGCGACTGGATATTGTCCTGCAATCCCTTGGCCTGCAGGTCATCATCGAAGAGAGCAGCGCGTCCTTGCTGCCGGGCAATCGCCTGGAAAAGGTGTCGCGCGATAATCTCGGCGCGCACTGTGATCTGGTGATTGTGGTCGGCGGCGACGGCAGCATGCTCAGCATGGGCCTTACCCTCGCGGCGCACGGTGTGCCGGTGCTTGGCATCAACCGCGGCAGGCTGGGATTTCTCACCGACATATTGCCGGAGGACATCGAATCCCGTATCGGGCCGATTCTGGCGGGCAAATATACCGAGGAGAGCCGCTTTCTGATCGAGTGCCAGTTGCAGCGCGCGGGCACCATCATCAACAGCGGATGTGCACTGAACGACGTCGTCCTGCATCCCGGCACCGCCGCCCGCATGATTGAATTCGAGCTGTTCATCGACGAGCAGTTCGTCAACAGCCAGCAGTCCGATGGCCTGATTGTGGCGACACCGACTGGCTCCACTGCCTACTCCTTGTCTGCCGGTGGTCCGATCATGCACCCCAGCCTCAACGCGCTGGTGCTGGTGCCGATGTATCCCCACTCCTTGAGCAGTCGGCCTTTGGTGATCGACGCCGGCAGCACTATTCGCATACTGGTCAGCGAGCAGCGCTCAATCCTGCCGCAGATCAGTTGTGATGGCGCGATCAGCTTCAGCACCAGTCCGGGCGACTCTGTGATCGTGCGCAAGAAGGCCGAGCCATTGCGCCTAATTCATCCGCTGGATCACAACTTCTATCAGACCTGTCGGAGCAAACTCGGCTGGGGCAATCGTCTGGTGCACTCGGATGATTAGAGCGGCCGTAGTCAATGTCGGCACAGACCTGCGACCTGTGCTTGCGGCGCTGGCTCAGCAGGGTATCCGTTGCCGCGTCAGCGAAGAGAGTGGCAAGCAGGTGATCCGGGTCGCCAGCGAGCAGGAGGCCGTGCATGTTGCCGCACTGGTCGAGCATCTGCAGCAACTGCGCGCGCAAGGGGCCATTCCAGAGACTTCAGCCGCTAATGGCAGCGCTTTGACTGGCTATTTCCCGGTAGGACAGTATGTCGGCAATCTGCTGCTGGCCATACGGACCGCGCCGGTCACCCTTCTTCTGATCACCGCCGCATTGCTGGTGGCCGCCGTCAGCCAGGTGGGCACCAACCTGCAACCCGTGGAAAACCTGTTCTATCCCAACTTGAATCCCGGTCCCAACGCTGGTCTGGCCACTTTGCTCTCCATCCTGGGAGATATTTCCGGTCCTGCTGACCTCGTGCGCACTCTGACTCCGGCACTGCTGCACTTTGGCGCCGTCCATCTGATCTTTGATACCCTGTGGCTCTGGTATTTCGGGCGCATGATCGAGGGACAGCAGTCGAGCCTGGTGTATTTCGTCGTGGTGCTCTTTATTGCCTTTGTCTCCAATACCACTCAATACCTGTGGGAGATGTCGCCCAATTTTGGCGGGCTGTCCGGCGTGGTGTATGGATTGCTCGGCTATATCTGGATGTGGCAGACGGTGCTCCCGAGAGGGCGGCTGCGGCTGCCCCCGGCGATGATCGGTTTCATGCTTGTGGCACTGGTGTTGATGGAGATCTTTGCCTCGGGCTGGATCGCCTCGGCCGCGCACGCAGGGGGCTTGATCGCTGGTATGATGGCAGGCCTGTTGGCCGCTTCATGGCGGCGTTTCAGATAAGACTTTTTGGATAATCAGGATCCCCTTATGTTCGATAAATTCGAGTCACAGCAGTTCGACTCCCTGCAGACGTTGATCGACAGCATCACGCCGGAGATTCACGAAAACCTGAAGACTGCGGTGGAGATCGGCCGCTGGGCCAATGGTGACAGGCTGACACCGGAGCAGCTCGAACATAGCCTGCAGGCGATCATTGCCTACGAGGCTCGCCATCTCAGTGAAGAGCAGCGCATCGGTTTCATCGACACCAGTGGCCTGAAGAAATCGGCGTGTGATGCGCCCGACCCTGCGCGGGACGATGATCACGGCTCATCCTGTGGGAGCGAGCCTGCTCGCGATTCATCCCTGATCGCCACCACCCGACATCAATTGCACTAGCGAGGCAAGGACGACAACGTGAATTCTGCAGCCCGCGGCACTGCCCGCAAGATGACGACTCGCCTGAGTGCTCCAGTCAGCTACAGCCTGCCGCTGGGTGACACTCATGTACCGCTCAACCCTCTGCTCGGCACCCATGTGCGTCTGCAGTACAGTGGTCAGATCAACTGCGTGCATTGTGGCCGTAATACCGCCAAGAGTTTCAATCAAGGTTATTGCTATCCCTGCTTCATGAAGCTCGCGCAGTGCGACTCCTGCATCATTCATCCCGAGAAGTGCCACTTCGAGCAGGGCACCTGCCGCGAGCCGGAGTGGGGAGAGCAGTTCTGCATGCAGGACCATATCGTCTATCTCGCCAACTCCTCTGGCGTGAAAGTCGGCATCACGCGCGCCACGCAGATTCCCACGCGCTGGATTGATCAGGGCGCGGTGCAGGCGCTGGCTATCATGCGTGTGCGCACGCGTCTGCAGTCGGGCACGCTGGAGATGCTGTTCAAACAACACGTGGATGACAAGACCAACTGGCGCGACATGC
Organism: uncultured Gammaproteobacteria bacterium; assembly: GCA_903876785.1. GTDB lineage: Bacteria > Pseudomonadota > Gammaproteobacteria > Pseudomonadales > Pseudohongiellaceae > UBA5078. The sequence continues at coordinate 6,940 of CAIRBI010000337.1, read as the reverse complement.
TCAAGGGTGGCGATCACCTGACCGACCTGCATGCGGAGAGCGCACGCCTGCGCGAAGCCTGCCGCACGGACATCGACGAACTGAAGCAGCGTTTCGGGTTTCATGCCATCAGCGAGTTGACGGGCATCGATCCGGTGCTGATCGACTATCCGATTCTTGCCTATCCCGAGAAGATCAACTCCTTCAATTTCGACAGCGATCCGCTGGTCGAAGGCACATTGCAAGGCATCAAGGGACAGTACCTGATTTTCGACACCGGCGTGATCAACATGCGCCGCTATGCCGGCTACAACCTTGAGCTATTAAACTGAACCTCGTGGGAGCTTGCCCTGCAAGCGATTGGTGTCATGCAAAACCATCGTGAGCAAGGCTCGCTCCCACACGTTGCACACTATCGAGCGAATCATCATCATGAAAAACGTCCAACCCAAGACCATCTACCTCAAAGACTATCAAGCCCCGGCCTTCCTCATCGACGAAACCGATCTGCGTTTCGAGCTTGGTGAAGACTTCACCCTCGTGAGTTCACGACTGGAGATGCGCCGCAACCCGGTGTTCGCCGAGCACAGCAGTGTGCCGCTGGTGCTGGACGGGCAGGACATGGTGCTGGAGCGTGTGCTCATTGATGGCCGTGAACTGCAGCCAGAAGAGTACCGAGTCGATGAAGAGACACTGACGATTCATGCACTGCCCAAAGCGGTCGACGAACATGGCGCGCGCTTTATTCTGGAATGCCAGACTCGCATCAAGCCGCAGGAGAACACCAGCCTCGAAGGGCTCTACAAATCCAAGAAAATGTTCTGCACGCAATGCGAAGCCGAGGGTTTTCGCAAGATCACTTACTATCTGGATCGCCCCGATGTGATGTCGCGTTTCACCACGACGGTAGTGGCAGACAAGAGCAAATATCCCGTGCTGTTATCTAACGGAAACGCAATAGCTGTGGGAGCTTGCCCCGCAAGCGATTCAGCTGCAACAGATCCAACCCGCCACTATGTCACCTGGCAGGACCCGTTCCGCAAGCCTTGCTATCTCTTTGCGCTGGTGGCCGGTGATCTGGCACATGTCGAGGACACCTTTGTCACCTGTTCTGGTCGCACGATCACCTTGCGGATTTTTGTGGAAAGCAAGGATCTGGACAAATGCGCACACGGCATGTTGTCGCTGAAAAATTCCATGGCGTGGGACGAGAAAGTGTTTGGGCGCGAATACGATCTGGACATTTTCATGATCGTCGCGGTCGATGACTTCAACATGGGCGCGATGGAGAACAAGGGCCTGAATATTTTCAACACCTCCTGCGTGCTGGCCAATCCTGCCACCACGACAGACGTGGCATTCCAGCGCGTCGAAGCGGTGGTGGCGCACGAATATTTCCACAACTGGTCGGGTAATCGCGTGACCTGCCGCGACTGGTTTCAGCTGAGTTTGAAAGAAGGTTTCACCGTGTTCCGCGACGCGGAATTCTCCGCCGACATGGGCTCGCGCACTGTCAAGCGCATCGATGATGTCAGCTTCCTGCGCACGACGCAGTTCGCCGAAGATGCCGGACCGATGGCGCACTCGGTGCGGCCGGATTCCTACATGGAAATCTCCAACTTCTACACGCTCACCATCTACGAGAAAGGCGCAGAAGTGGTGCGCATGATCAAGGAATTGCTCGGAGAGGAGAATTTCCGCAAGGGTAGCGATCTGTATTTCGAGCGTCACGACGGTCAGGCCGTGACGACTGAAGACTTCGTGAAGGCGATGGAGGACGCGAGTGGTGTTGACCTGACGCTGTTCCGACGCTGGTACTCGCAGGCTGGCACACCGCACCTGCATATTCGCGATCACTACGATGCGGCGGCACGCACCTATACTCTGACAGTCGAACAAACCTGTCCGCCCACGCCGGAGCAACCAGTGAAATTGCCGTTCCATATTCCGCTGCGTATGGGGCTTATTGATCGCCAGGGTAAAGAGTTGCCAGTCCGACTGGCGGGAGAGCAGGGCAATGCGGTGACGGAACGTGTTCTGAATGTCACCGCTCCCGCGCAGGATTTTGTGTTCACCGGCATCGACAGCAAACCCGTGCCATCGTTGCTGCGAGGTTTCTCGGCGCCGGTGAAACTAGCCTTCGACTATGCGCGCGATGACCTGTTGTTCCTGATGACCTACGACACCGACGGCTTCAATCGCTGGAACGCCGCGCAGCAGCTTGGCGTGGAGGTGATGGAAGAACTGCTGCGCGACTATCAGGCGGGCAGGGCGCTGGTCCTCGACCAACGGGTGATCAGTGCATTCGCCAGCATTCTGAGAACGTGCATCGAACACTGTCGCAATGGTACAGCTCAGGACAAGGAAATGGTCGCGCAGTTGCTGACGCTGCCAGCTGAAGCCTATTTGAGTGAACTCGCCACCGAGATCGACGTCGCTGGTATCCATGCAGTGCGCGAATTTGTCGCCAATGAAATCGCACTCACACTGAAAGACAGTTTCTTCGCGCTTTATGAATTCAATGCCGAGTACGAACCCTATCGCGCCGATGCTGCCGGCATCGCTCGTCGTGTTTTGAAGAACACTTGTGTTGCCTATCTGATGCGCACGAACGATGTGCGCTGGCTGAAGGTCTGCCAGTATCAATACAGTACAGCCGACAACATGACAGACGTCGCTGCCGCATTGCGCCTGATGGTCAACAGCGAGATCAAGGGCGCCGCCGAACTGAGCACCAATGCGCTGGCCGACTTCTATCAGAAGTGGCAGCACGAAGCGCTGGTGGTCGATCAGTGGTTCAGTGTGCAGGCGACCTCAGTGCTGCCGGGAACGCTGGCGCGTGTGAAGGAGTTGATGCAACACCCGGCATTCGACATCAAGAATCCCAACAAGGTGCGTGCACTGATCGGCGCTTTCTGTGGTCAGAATGCGCTGCACTTCCACGACATCTCGGGTGCTGGATACGAGTTCCTTGCCGACCGCATTCTGCAGTTGAACACATTGAATCCGCAGATTGCCTCGCGCCTGCTGACACCGCTGACGCGCTGGAAAAAATACAATCCGACGCGGCAGGCGCTGATGCGCGCGCAATTGGAGCGCATCGCGGCGGATACGACGTTGTCCAAGGATGTGTATGAGGTGGTGGTGAAGAGTTTGAAGTGAAAATTCGAGGACGAAGAGGTGAGCATATGAAAAAAGAAAAACTTGATCTGAGCGCATTGAGTAGCGCTATTGCGTCTCTGCAAGATGGCATAAACGTAGTCAGTGACTCAGTTTGGTTCAATGCTCAGAGCAAAGCTGTTCAGAACACACTCATTGCTGGTGTCATACAGAATTTCGAATTCGTCTACGAGATCAGTATCAAGATGATACGTCGCCACATGGAACTCAATGCGGCCAGTCCAACGGAAGTTGACCACAGTGATTTTCGCGACCTCTTGCGCACTGCAGCGGAGAAAGGACTATTAGCGGATGTCGATGCATGGTTTGAGTATCGCACGATGCGCAACATTACCGCTCACACATACGACCACGAAAAAGCCAACCAAGTTTACCAAGAAACGCTGATTTTTATTGGCGATGCCCAAAATTTGCTGAGCGCACTTGAGGCACGCAATGTCTGAGTCTCCGATTGAAATTCAACCGGATCAATTGAAAATCGTGCGCGATATATTGCGACTGCATGTTCCTCAGTATGAAGTGTGGGCTTTTGGTTCTCGTGTTAAAGGGAAAGTAAAACCTTACTCCGATCTTGATCTCGCTGTCATTACAGAAAGACCCCTGCCATTAAGTGTGAATGCTGCGTTGAGCGATGCGTTTTCGCGTTCTGATTTGCCGTGGAAAGTGGATGTGGTGGATTGGTCTACTACCAGTGAATCTTTTTGGAAAATCATTGAGCCGCAGCGAGTCGTCTTGCAGGAGGCTAGTGTTCACGAAGACTGACCTCGCCAAGTTCGAGAATGTCTTTGACGACTATCCAAAGTGGGTGAATCTCGGCGGTCAGAAAAACTTTGCCCGCTACGCGTCACGCATTGGCAGTGAATGGTAAAAGGACGCCGACGCGTTCAACGAGTTCTATTTCAAGCGAGCCATAGCTCGCGCTATCCTCTTTCGGGTAACAGAGAAGTTGGTCTCTTCTCAGCCTTGGTATAACGGCGGTTACCGTGCCAATATCGTTGCGTACACACTCGCGTGTTCTGCTCGGTATTCTCGAAAAGGGTAAAGAAGAAAGTTTTCAAGTTCCGGAGATGATCAATTAACTGAATCAGTCCGACCTGATCCACATATCTTTGAAGACTATAGAGGCTTCTCGGCGATAGACCCTTACGCCGTATTCGTCCTCAACGTCCTTGTAGCCGCCACAACTCCCTTCGCCACATTGATGATCATATCCGTCGTCACCGGCACGCGGTTGAACAGATGTCCCCCCATCGCATTCGATATGGCACATACCAGCGCGGCGGCCGCACAGCCTTGAATGGGCTCCCCGACACCTTTGGCTCCGACCGGGTTTTGCGGATCGGGAATCTCTACGCCAGCCCAACTCATCGTGGTTTTCACATCAAGATATGACGGCGGTTTGGCCTGATGGAGCCAGACATTGGCGGGCAGACCGTTCTGTGGGTCATAGGTGTGACGTTCAAAACCGGCCAGTCCGAAACCCATGATCGCCGCGCTCTTCATCTGCGCGCCCAGCCCTTGCGGATGCAATATGGTGCCGCAGTCGGCCACGCCCATGTAATCGAGAATGTCGTACTTGCCGGTGTCCGGGTCCAGCGCGATCTGCACAAAACCGGCCGCGAGTCCTGCCACGGCGCCCTGACGCGGGATGGTGTCCTTGGCTACGCCAATCAACCCGGTGCCGGCGAGGCCTGCCACTGAGGCACTGGTCATGGCATTGATGCCTTCGGGGGCGATCTGGCCGCTGAATTCGCCGCCCAGGGCGATGGCGCGCTGTGCCGCTTCCGCATAGCTGATGGAGCGGGTGGGGTCTGCGCGCAGGAAGACGCGCTCGTCACCAATCTCGAAATCCTCTGGTGTGCCGCCGATGTCCAGCGCGGCGATGCGCAGCAGCTTGTCCAGTGCATCCATGGCTGCCACATAATTGGTGCGGGTCATGGTGAAAGAGGTGTTGCTGCCGAACTGGCCCAGATTCCAGGGCAGGTGATTGCGGCTGTCGCCACGTTCCACTACGCAGTTTTCCCAGCGACATTTCAGCACCTCGGCCGCGACGCGGGAGGTGGTGGCATAGGAATAGGTGCCCAGATTGCCGACGCCGGTGTGGATGTGCAGCACACCGTCCGGCGTGATGCGCACGAGGCCGTCGAAGCCATTGGCGCCTGCGGAGTGGTAGGCCTGACCGATGCCGACACCGATCAGCTTGTTGCCCACGCGCTGGCCATTGCGGGCAAATTTTTCCTGCCAGCCGAAGGCGTCGGCGCCGATACGCAGCGCCTCGGGCAGGTAGGCGCTGGTCACGGGCCCTTGCGTGTCACCAAACAGGGCGTCGTTACCCGGCGCATTGATGATGCGGATATCCAGCGGGTCGATGCCCAGCTCGCGCGCCGCCTTGTCCAGTAACGGTTCGATGGCCACCGCGAGCTGGTTCTGGCCCGGACCGCGCTGCGGCCCTTTGGTAGGCGTATTGGTGAAGACAGGAATGCCGCGAAAGCGCATGGCCACTGGCGTGTACACCAGCGACATGGCCTCACCGGCCGACAGCCAGTCCGAGAAGCCAGCGTTGCCACCGTTGTCCTGAATGATGTAGAGGTCTGCCGCCAGCAGGCGTCCGTCGGCGCGGAATCCGAGCTTGGCGCGGCCCTGGAAACCGTGGCGGGCAGAGCCGATGCCGTATTCTTCCTCGCGGGTGATGCGCATCATGACGGGCTGGCCGATCTTCTTTGCAAAGTGTGCGGGGATGACCATGGAGGGATAACCCGCGCCCTTGGAACCGAAGCCGCCACCGCAGAATTCGGCAATGAAGACGAGATCCTGCGGCGCGATGCCGATATAGGAGGCGATTGTCGGCACAGGGAAACTCTGGCTCTGGCTGGAGCCATAGAGGAAGCACTTGCCGTTTTCCCAGTAGGACATCGCCGAACGCGGTTCCATCGAGTGATGTGCGTTGCTCGCCGTGACGAAACTCTCGTCGAGGATGAAGGCGGCCTGCGCGAAACCGGCATCGAGATCGCCGATCACCCATTCCTCGGTCGGTTCGCCCTGTGGCAATTGCCCGGCATCCATGGCGGCAAACTCCTCGCGCGTCCAGTGCATGGCGTTGACGCCGGGGTTCAGTGAGTCGTTGTCGAGGCTTCCTTCTACCAGCGAGGCAGCGGGCACATTGCCGCCGATGCGGGCATGGCTGCCGTCTGGATGTAGGCTGGCGAGTGGATCGACAGAGAAGGGCAGGCGCTCGAAATTGATGATGATGGCCGCAATCGCGTCCTCAGCCGTCTTCTCGTCCACCGCCGCGACGGCCAGTATCGGCTCGCCGACATATACAGGTTCGTTGGTGAGAATCTGGCGTTCCACTCCGGGCAACCGGGGCACATCGTCGGCGGTCAGGACACCGATCACGCCGGGTATGCGCATGGCCTCAGAGGTATCGATGCTGACGACGCGGGCGTGGGGGATGGGACTGGTGAGGAGACGGCAATAGACCATGCCATCCACTTTGAAGTCTTCCGCATATTTTGCTGCGCCGGTGACTTTGGCGTGCAGGTCCGGCGGAGTGTAGTCCTTGCCGATCAGGGAGTAAGCCATGCTGGGTCTCCTGTGTTGTTCTTATAGTTCGAAGCGAAAGATCGCTGTGTTATGAGTCTTCGTTCTCGCCTCACAGAATAGTAAGAAGCCGTTGGGATGTCTATGTCTACATCGTTTAGCACCACGCAAGGCGCCGCCTGCCCGCACGCCGGTTCAGCGGCATAAAAGACCAGCGCCGAGCGCAGCAAAAAGACTTTGG
>CAIRBI010000336.1 GCA_903876785.1 uncultured Gammaproteobacteria bacterium | reverse complement strand
GTGGCATTCGGTTTGCCGGTTGAATCGTAGCTCAGGATGGCATTGGGAATGCCTGGCAGGTTCAGCAGCGAGGCGCGGGACTTGTTGTTCTGCTGACGATATTGACCACCGGCCGCGAACTGGGCCATGCCGCCACCCATCTCGAACAGCTCGCCAGAGATGACCGCATCCACGACCGCCAGCTTGTTGCGCTTGTCCACCACGTTGACGGTCTGGTTCATCCAGTCCATCAGCGTCGCGCTGTTTGCGACATTGGGGTTCGTCAGCGCGCTCAGGAAGGGGTTGTAGAACATGCAGCCGCCCTGGCCCTGGTTATTGCTGGTAAGGGCGTAAGACAGGCTCTCCCGCGTCGTGAACACGAAGCCGGGGAAGAAGGTCTGGGTCAGACCGGCGTTATAGGTGTCCCAGGCGTCGGGGCCGGGCTGGCGACCGAAGTCGAAGTCAGGACGACCGTTCGGGGTGCAGCCTGGCCCGCCCAAACCATTGGCGGCCAGTTCGGAACGCTGACGGTTGAAGGTCTTGTAGGTCTGCTCCATGCTCGCGCCACTCCAGGAGTAGCCGACGTCATAGTTGTAGGTCTTGGCGCCGATCTCAAGCTCACCACGCAGGCCAGTCTGGCCACCGAGCGTCTGGTTCCAGGTCTCGTTGTTGTCAGCGCCCGTGCGCGGAACACCGGTCTTGACGCTGGTGTAGAACGCCACGTTGGGACCACCGTTGGCCAGGGCCACTGGTGCGTTCGGAGTCGAAGTTGGTCGGGTCAGGCCGGCCATCGGGGCATAATAACCAAGGTTCATCACCTGCCCGCGAGTGCCTACGTGGGCGCCGGGCTGGCCGAGGAACACAGTGGGGCCGCGCGAAGAATTGTAGCCATCATCGGCACGGATAGTGGTTGAATCCGAATATTGGAAGAATGAGTAGAATTCCGCTTCATTCTCGAACGTATGGTTGAAGGCACCTGCAAAGCTGTCGCGGGTAGTCTCCTGAGAAATGAAATTCCATTCGGAGTTGTCCTCCCAGCAGGTGCCTGACCGCGCCCCGCGCTCTTCCCGCAGTCTGCCGATCTGGAACGGCGTGCCGTCTGCCGACTTGCCGGTGTAGCAGCCGGGATCGGTGTAAATGGTATTGGCAGACCCGCCATCTGCGATATTGGCACTGGTGATGCCCTGGTTGAGGTAGGCCGGGTTCACAGTACCCCCGAAGGCAGGGCTGGAGATCAGCGTTCCCGCACTGCTGGCCGAGCCAAGAAACTCCGCATTTTCATCGAAATAATTGCCATTCTGGACAGACACCGGGTCGCGGTCGAAGCGTTCGCCAGACAACACGAAGTGTGTGTCGCCGTCCTCGGTCGCCCAGCCCCAGATGGCGCTGGCGGTCTTGTCGAAGAGGTCTCCTGCCTCGGCGATGCCCTGAATGTCTCCATAGACTTCCAGGCCTTCAAAGTCGGTCCGCATGATCACGTTCACGGCACCGGCCACGGCATCTGCGCCGTACAGCGCGGAGCCACCATCAGTGAGAATTTCTACCCGTTCGGTCATTACCAGAGGAATCGAGTTAAGGTCGACGAACTCGCCGCCGCTGCGAGTTGTCGCAGCAGCAGAGACCTGCCGCTTGCCATTGACCAGAGTCAGGGTCGAGTTCTCCCCAAGGTTGCGCAGATTGACGTTGGCGCTACCCGCCACCTGGCTGTTATCGCCGGAGCCTGGGTTGGTAATGGAGCCAGAATTGATCTCCAGGTTCTTGATGACGTCCCAGATCACTGCGGCACCCTGTGCCTCAATGCTGTCACGGTTGACCACCTGCACAGGGGAAGGCGCATCGATCGGTGTGCCACGGATATAGGATCCGGTCACGACGACCTCTTCTACTTCGGGATCATCCTGCGCCACTGCATTATGAGCGGCAGCGATGGACATGGTTGCGAGAATAATTGCGGATGTGATGGCTTTGCGTCTGCTTGGAATAGTTCCACGCATGTTGATTCCCTCGTATTTTTATAATTTTGGGACTGATGTTGAGCTATCAGTGACAGCACTCAGTACAGCGGGAAATCCCTTTCAATTATTCGTTTCACCTCTCGTTATCGATTCGATCAAAGCTTGACCAGTATAGGTCAGTAAAAATAATGAACGCAATCACTTTAATGGCGAGCCTGAAACGCTCCGGAAAGCAGCACTGGCAGGGAGGCTTCCGGCGGCAAATAGCTAAAAACTATCGTTATGCGAAAAACAATCAATTTTTAAGTCGTCCCGCGAATCGCTTACGATGCCTGCCTCAACCAACAAGGAGCCCTCCGTATGTCACTCATCAACACCGTAATCAAGCCATTCAAAGCCACCGCTTTCCACAACGGCGCCTTCGTCGAAGTGACCGAAAAGACCATGCATGGCAAGTGGTCGGTCGTGTTCTTCTACCCCGCTGACTTCACCTTTGTGTGTCCCACGGAGCTCGGCGATCTGGCAGATAACTACGCAGAATTCCAGAAGCGTGGCGTAGAAATCTACTCGGTGTCCACCGATACCCATTTCACCCACAAAGCCTGGCACGACACGTCTGACACCATTGGCAAGATTCACTACCCGATGATCGGCGATCCCACTGGCGTGATCAGCCGCAACTTCGAGGTGATGATCGAGTCCGAAGGGATGGCTGAGCGTGGCACTTTCGTTGTCGACCCGGAGGGTCGCGTGCAGATCGTCGAGATCACTGCGGGCGGCGTCGGCCGCGATGCGCAGGAACTGTTGCGCAAGGTGAAGGCGGCTCAATACGTTGCCTCTCACCCCGGCGAAGTCTGCCCAGCGAAGTGGAGAGAAGGCGAGGCCACACTGGCGCCATCGCTCGATCTGGTCGGCAAGATTTGAACTGAATTCTGTGGGAGCGAGCCTGCTCGCGATTGGTTTCCTTCGCAGTAATCTATCGCGGGCACGGCCCGCTCCCACAGCTCTATTGCATACATCGTACAAGGACACATAGTCATGTTAGACGCCACCATGAAAAGCCAGCTGAAAACCTATCTCGAGAGAGTCGCACAACCTTTCGAGATTGTTGCCTCTCTCGACGACGGGGAAAAGTCGCGCGAACTATGGTCGCTGCTGCAGGACATCGTCGCGTTGACCGACAAGATCACTTTGCGCAGCGATGGTACCGATGTACGGGTGCCGTCCTTCGCGCTACAACGCCCGCAGGGTGGCGTGAGTCTAGGTTTCGCCGGCATCCCGATGGGGCATGAATTCACCTCATTGATTCTTGCGCTGCTGCAGGTCGGTGGACATCCGCCGAAAGTCTCTGCCGAGATTGCTGAGCAGATCCGCGGCATCGAGGGTGAGTACTTGTTCGAGACGTATTTCTCGCTGTCCTGTCAGAACTGCCCGGACGTGGTGCAGGCACTGAACGTGATGGCGGTGCTAAATCCAAACATTCGTCATGTGGCTATTGATGGTGCGCTGTTTCAAGGCGAGGTGGATCAGCGCCAGGTGATGTCGGTGCCATCCGTATATTTGAACGGTCAGCCATTTGCATCAGGCCGCATGGGCGTGGAGGAAATTGTCGCCAAAATTGACACTGGCGCAGCGGCTCGTGACGCAGCAAAGATCAGCGCTCGCGAACCGTTCGATGTGCTCGTGGTTGGCGGCGGTCCCGCTGGCGCGGCCGGTGCTATCTATGCGGCGCGCAAGGGTATCCGCACGGGCGTCGCGGCTGAACGCTTTGGTGGCCAGGTGCTGGACACCATGGGCATCGAGAATCTGATTTCCATGTCGGAAACCGAGGGGCCAAAGCTGGCGCGCGCGCTCGAAGAGAATGTGCGCGACTACGACGTCGACATCATGAATCTGCAGCGAGCCTACGCGCTCGTACCAGCGTCCGTGGCGGGCGGTCTCCACGAGATCCGTTTCGACAGCGGCGCCACGCTGAAGGCGAAGACGGTCATCGTTGCCACCGGCGCGCGCTGGCGTGAACTGAATGTGCCGGGTGAGAAGGAATATCGAAATCGCGGCGTTGCCTACTGCCCGCACTGCGATGGTCCGCTGTTCAAAGGCAAGCGCGTCGCCGTGATTGGTGGTGGCAACTCCGGTGTCGAGGCGGCCATCGATCTCGCTGGCATCGTGAGTCATGTGACATTGCTGGAATTCGCCGACAAGCTGCGTGCCGACGCGGTGTTGCAGCGTAAGCTGTTCAGCCTGCCGAATGTAACCGTAATCGTGAGCGCGCAGACCAGCGAGGTGGTGGGCGATGGTCAGAAGGTGACGGGGCTCGCGTACAAGGATCGCGTCAGTGGCGATCCGCGCGTGGTGGCGCTGGATGGCGTGTTCGTGCAGATCGGACTGCTGCCCAACAGCGACTGGCTGAAGGGCACGATTGATCTGTCTCCGGCAGGCGAGATCGTGACCGATGCGCGTGGTCAGACCAATGTGCCGGGCGTGTTTGCCGCCGGTGACGTGACGACGGTGCCCTACAAGCAGATCGTCATCGCCATGGGCGAGGGCGCTAGAGCCTCGCTGAGCGCGTTCGATCACCTGATCCGCCACTGACAGTTGCTTGTCCGTGGGAGCGAGCCTGCTCGCGATCGGTTCACTTAGCGCTTAAACCAAT
>CAIRBI010000335.1 GCA_903876785.1 uncultured Gammaproteobacteria bacterium | reverse complement strand
GCCTTATGCGCCAGCACTCACTCAGGCGGGCATTGCCACCGGGCAGATCATCGTCGTCAGTCCGGATCGTGCAACACCTGTACAGGCGCTGTGGAGCATGGAGAGGGCTTTGCAGAATGAGGCCTGTGCGCTGGTGCTGGCCTGGCCGGACAAACTCTCCGGCAAGCACATCCGGCGTCTGCAACTGGCCGCCAGCACGGGGAGGACGCTGGGCATCCTCTTCCACCATCGCCATGTCCGCCATTCCAGCGCGGTGTTGCAACTGCGGGTGGACAGCGATGAAGAAGAGCTGCAGGTGACGGTGTTGAAGGCGCGCGGCAGTTATCGCCGGGACTCGGTCAGGCTAGCGAGGAGCACACCATGAGCGGAAGACTTTACCAGTTGCCGCTGCTGCCCCGGACTCTGCATGCCGTGCGCCCCGTCGCGCCCAAGGCGCCTGCAGGGAAAAAGCAGGCTGCTGCACGGCGCACACCACTGTGGTACGCCATCTGCCTGCCGCAGCTGATGACGGCCGACACACTGGCGTACACCGCGCGGCAAACTGCGATCGCGGAACTGCTCGGCAGTCTCAGTGCGAGCGTCAGCATCGGGCCCCCCGACAGCTTCGTCTTCGAGGTGCGCAGCACGCTCAATTATTTCGGGGGCATCCAGCGTATCCGCAGCCGTCTGCAGGCACAGTTGCTGCCGCTGCTGCAGTCCTGGGGGCTGGCCGGCGACATTCAACAGGCCGCCAGCCCCACTCCCGCTGCCAGCCTGCTGCTGGCACGGGCAGGCTGCAACGTGCTGGTACACCGCCCGGAAAATCTGCGCTCGGCATTGGGCGGGTTGCCCGTACAGTTGCTGCCTCAGCCGGCACACAAAAGCAGGCAATTGCATAACAGCGGCCTGCGGCGGCTGCGCGATCTCTGGCGCCTGCCCCAGCACGGACTCCGGCAACGCTTCGGCGCGGACTTCGTCGGCCAGCTCGACCGCTGTCTCGGCAAGGTTGCCAGCCCGATCAAGCCCTACCAGAGTCCGCCCTTCTTCCGCTCCCGACTGGAGTTTGAGTACGCTGTGGAAAACACTCAAATCCTGCTGCACGGGGCCGAAGAATTGCTGGCCCGGCTCTGTGGCTTTCTGCGCCAGCGCGAACTGGCCGCCACCCATGTGAGCCTGAGCCTGGAGCATGAACATCAGCAAGCCACAGCGCTGGACCTCGAACTGCGCCAAGCCAGCCGTGCAGAGGATCATCTGCGGCTGCTCGCACAGACGCGTCTCGACACTCTGGCGCTGCCCGCACCGGTTCTCGGCATCCAGATTGAAGTCAGGCATTTCCAGCCTTTCCATGCCAGTGTTCATTCACTATCGGGGGTAGAAACGGCACGTTCAGCAGCACCCTCCTCGCGCCACCTCATCATCCCGCTGCTGGAACAGCTCCAGGCACGCTTGGGCAACGCCGCCGTGTGCAGCCTTCTCTGCAGGAACGCGCATCGCCCGGAGCAGGCGGGACAGGGGCTTACGTATGGCTCAACAGTCGGTGCGGTCAACGCCTCCATGGAAGCAGCGACAGCCAGTCAGCGACCCTGCTGGTTATTGCCCGAACCCCTGCCTTTGCGACAGGAGCAGGGCCGCCTGTATTACCGCAGCAGCCTGCGTCTACTGAGCGGCCCGGAGCGTATCGAAACAGGCTGGTGGAGCGGCCAGGAGATCCGGCGTGACTACTACGTGGCGCGCAACCGGCAAGGCATGCACCTGTGGATATTCCACGCCCGCTGTGAAGAACATGGCCGCGAGCGGAACTGGTTTCTGCACGGCATCTTTGATTAGCAACGATGACTAGCAGAAATCCCGCGACTTCAGCTCCAGCGCTG
>CAIRBI010000334.1 GCA_903876785.1 uncultured Gammaproteobacteria bacterium | reverse complement strand
GGGGAGCGTCGTAACCGGCCACCAGCAGCTCCGGGGCCGACTCTTCCGCAAGGATGCGATGCTCCGGAAAACGCGCACGGATCGCGTCGCAGATGAACTGATCGGCCTTGATATCGGCATTGGTCACCAGTTCAGTTCCTCCTTTGAACGACGTGGTGAGCCCTTCCAGAGCGGCATGCTCGGCACGGATCAGAGCGCCTGCAGCGCGGGCGAGGTTGCGAGTGAATTCGGGGATATCGTGATGCATCAGTGAAGGGTTCCGTTGTGTTGCGGGAAGCAGCCATGGCGAGAGTCGGCCCGGCAATTGTGGCAGCGAGTATAGCAGTTAGTTCACGCCGCCCGCCGGGTGTGCCATCATCGCATTCCTGATGGACCTTGATTGCACCCTCATTGCCCCCTCATAGCAGGAAACGCACTCTTCATGAAGCTGGTGTTGCTCTACAGCCTGTTCGCCGTGCTCGCCATGGCGGCCAACATCCTTGCGCAGGAAGCCGCGCTGCTGGTCTATGGCGCCGCCTATGCGATGGCCTTCGCGATTCTGAGCGGTACGGCGGTGGGGCTGGTGGTGAAATACCTGCTGGATCGTCATTACATCTTTCAGGCCAGCGCCCGCCCTCTGCATCGCGACCTTGGTCAGTTCATCGCCTATGGCAGCACCGGCGTACTGACCACACTGCTGTTCTGGGGCACCGAGATCGCCTTCGACCTGCTCTTCGAGAACCGTGCCGCACGTTACGCCGGGGCGGTGCTGGGCCTGAGCATTGGCTATGTCATCAAGTACCGGCTGGATCGTCGTTTTGTATTTACTGCCACGAGCACCGTCGGGAGCAGCGTCTGATGCAGATTCACTCCTGGGGACGTTATCCCACCGCCGACGCCGCGCTGCACTCCCCGCGCTCGCCCTCGGCACTGCGGCGGCTCCTGCTGGATGCTCAACCGAATGACTCCGGCGCAACGACCGCCTTCGACGGCATCGCCCGCGGACTGGGACGCAGCTACGGCGACAGCGCGCTGGCAAGCACCATTGTGCAGACCCGCGAGTTGGATCACCTGCTTGCGTTCGACGCCGACACCGGTCTGCTGACCTGCGCCGCCGGTGTCAGTCTCGACACCATCCTGCATTGCTTCACGCCCCGTGGCTGGTTCCTGCCTGTGGTGCCAGGCACTCGTTTCGTCAGCGTGGGCGGCGCCATCGCCAGTGATGTGCACGGCAAGAATCATCACCTCGACGGCACCTTTGGCCAGCATGTGCACTCGTTGCGTCTGCTGCAGCCCGATGGCGCGGTGCTGAACTGTTCGGGCACCGAGAACAGCGCGCTGTTCCACGCCACCTGCGGCGGCATGGGTCTGACCGGCATCATCGTCGATGCCACCATCAATCTGCGGCGCATCCCCGGCTCGGCCATCAACCAGCGCACGCTGCGGACACAACATTTGCAAGAAGTGATGGAGCGCTTCGAGGCGAGTGCCGCCACTACCTACTCGGTGGCATGGCTGGATTGTCTCGCCAGCGGCGCTGCGCTCGGGCGCTCCCTGCTGTTTCTGGGCGAACACGCCACCGACGGGCACTTCAGAGCACCGCAGCGCGGCAAACTCGGAGTACCCTTCAACTCCCCCGCGTTCCTGCTCAATCGCTACAGCATGGGACTGTTCAACGCGCTCTATTACAACCGTCCCGTGAACAGCGAGACTGAACAGCGCATCGAGGCCGGGCAGTATTTCTTCCCGCTCGACAGCATCGCGCACTGGAATCGTCTGTATGGGCGCAAGGGCTTCCTGCAGTACCAGTTCGTGGTGCCGGATGCCGCCGCGCTGGCCGCGATCTCACTGGTGCTGCAGCGCAGCAGTGCCGCTGGCAAGGGCTCGTTCCTGTCCGTGCTGAAGAAGTTCGGGCCGGGCAACGACAACATTCTGTCCTTCCCCGTGCAGGGCTATACGCTGGCGATGGACTTCAAGTTCGAGAACAATCTGCTGCCGCTGCTCGATGAACTCGACAGCATCGTTCTCGACCATGGTGGCCGCCTCTATCTCGCCAAAGACGCCCGCATGAGCGAGGCCACCTTCAAGCGCAGCTATCCGCGCTGGGAGGAACTAGCGCAGCTGCGCGCAATCAGCGGGGCGGACCGCATGTTCAATTCATTGCAATCGCGCAGGCTCGGCCTTTAAGAAAAAACAACAAGCACTGCTGACAAGAACTACTGAAAAGACCAAGAGGACTATCGTTTGAAAAACATACTCGTGATCGGCGCCAACTCTGCCATCGCCCGTGCCGTCTCCAGGCTCTATGCCGAGGAACATTGTCGCCTGTTTCTGTTGTCACGCGATGCCGAACAACTCGCCCTGCAGAAGCAGGATCTGCAGATTCGCGGCGCTACGGAGGTCGATTGCAGTGTCTTCGATGCCAACAACTTCAGTGTGCACGAAGCGGTCATCGATCAGGTGCTGGATCGCTTCGGCAGTATTGACCTGGCGTTTATCTGCCATGGCAGCCTGTCCAATCAGGCGCAGTGCGAGGAGAATTTCGACAGCGCGCTGCAGGAGTTCAACACCAATGCACTCAGCGTGATCTCGTTGCTGACCTGCCTCGCTCGTCACATGAGCACACAGCGCAGCGGCTGCATCGCCGTCATCACCTCGGTGGCTGGAGATCGCGGGCGCCAGTCCAACTATGTGTACGGTTCAGCCAAGGCGATGGTATCGACTTATCTGCAGGGGCTGCGCGGCCGCCTGTTCGAGAGCCAGGTGGATGTCATCGACATCCGGCCGGGCTTCGTGGACACGCCCATGACGCATGCCATCAAAAAGGGCGGCCCGTTGTGGAGTTCTCCCGAGAAGGTCGCGCATTGCATCGTCGAGGGCATCCGCAAACGCAAACACACGATTTATGCTCCCGGCTACTGGCGCCTGATCATGCTGGTGGTGTGCAGCATTCCCGAGTTCCTCTTCAAGCGCCTGAAGCTGTAATCCGCGCGCCTAAACTGGCATGATGAGCGCCCGGCCAAGGACCCCATAATGACAACAACACAGGACAGGCTTCCCCTCTACGTCGATCTGGACGGCACGCTGATTCACAGCGACCTGCTGCTGGAATCGTTTCTGGAGCTGATTCGCCGCAACCTGCTGTTGGTGTTTCTGGTGCCGTTCTGGATGTTGCGCGGCAAGGCTTTCCTGAAGCGCGAGATCGCCCGCCGCGTGCAACTGCGCGTCGACCTGCTGCCCTACAACAAACAATTCCTCGAATTCCTGCGCGAACAAAAGCAAGCCGGGCGCCGTCTGGTTCTCATCTCTGCGTCCGACGACAGCCTGGTGCAGGCCGTCGCCGCGCATCTCGATCTCTTCGACGAGGCAATCGGCAGCGATGGTGTGGTGAACTGCTCCGGCACGCGCAAGCTCGCCACAATCCTCCAGCACGATAAGGAATTCTGCTATGCCGGCGACGACCGTGTTGATCTGCAGGTGTGGGAAGGTGCGAGCGCCGCGATTCTGATCGATGCCAATGCCGCTCTCAAGCGCGAGGCTGCAAGACTGACCCGCGTCGAGCGCGAATTCGACCGGCCACGCCGCGGGCTGCGTCCTTATCGCCGCGCACTGCGTCTGCATCAGTGGCTGAAGAACACGCTGGTCTTCCTGCCCCTGGCGCTGGCGCATCAGATCAACAACCCCGAGCTGATCTGGCAGGCGACGCTGGCGTTCATCAGCTTCGGTCTGTGTGCTTCGAGCGTCTATGTGCTCAACGATCTCCTCGACCTGACCAGTGACCGGCAGCATCGCAGCAAGTGCCGTCGCTCCTTCGCCGCTGGCGATATTCCCCTGCTCAGCGGACTGCTGCTGAGCCCCGCGCTGCTGGTGCTCGCCTTCACAGTGGCCATGCCCCTGCCGCGCGCGTTCATCATCATTCTTGCGCTGTATTACTTCTGCACCGGCCTTTACAGCTTCGTCCTCAAACGCATGATGCTGGTGGATGTGATCATGCTGGCCGCGCTGTACACACTGCGCATCATCTCCGGCGCGGCGGCCATCTCGGTGGTGCCATCGTTCTGGCTGCTGGCGTTCTCGATGTTTCTGTTCTTCAGCCTGGCGGTGGTCAAGCGTTACACGGAGCTCGACTATTTGCGTCAGGCTGGCATCGCCCAATCGGAAGGGCGCGGCTATTACGCTCAGGACCTGAGCATGATGGCGATGTTCGGCGGCGCCAGCGCGTTCATGTCGGTGATGGTATTCGCGCTCTACATCAACAACGAAGACACGCGGGAGCAATATATGACGCCGGAGATTCTCTGGCTGATCTGTCCGCTGTTGCTGTACATGATCACGCGCATCTGGCTGCTCACGGCGCGCGGACAGATACATGAAGACCCTATCGTCTTCGCTCTTACGGATCGTGTCAGTCAGCTGGTGACACTGGCGTGCGGGGCGATGCTGTGGCTTGCCAACATTGATTGGCGTGCGCTGGTTTTATAAGAGTTTGTTAAAAAAGCAGGAGACCGGCATGGCGCAACAGTATCAGGAAATATCCGACAGACACCGACACTTTATCGCCGACCAGAAGATCTTCTTTATCGGCACCGCGACGGCAGACAGCCGCGTCAATGTCTCTCCGAAAGGAATGGATGCGCTGCTCAAACCCAATCCCGGCGCCCGCCAGATTTTCGATGTCAGCATCGAGCTTGTGCAAAGCTCCTGTGGCATGGCCGTACCATCGTTCGACTATGTCGCAGACAGAGAACTGCTGACCGAGTGAGCAGCGAAGAAAGGCGATGCAGGGTTACAGCAATACTGGGCAGAGAAGAATCAGATCAGCATGGATGGTGTGCCGACGCGCATTCTCGAACTGTAAAGCAAGTGATTCACGGCGCAGTCAAACCCAGATGCGCGGCGTGAAAGCGCAGATGCTCTTCGATGAAGGTCGCGATGAAGTAATAGCTGTGATCGTAGCCAGCGCGGCTGCGATACTGGATCGGATAGTCACAATCACTGGCAGCCCGCAGCAGCAATTCGGGCTGCAATTGCTCCTGTAGAAACCCGTCTGCCTCTCCCTGATCGATGAGCATCGGCACGCGCTGCTGCGCCTGCCGCAGCAGGATTGTCGCATCGTATTGCCTCCATGTGCGCTCGTCAGCGCCGAGATAATTGCCAAAAGCCTTGCGACCCCATGGACACTGGGACGGCGCCACGATGGGGGCAAACGCAGTCACCGAGCGATAGCGGCCGGGGTTGCGCAAGGCGACCACCAGCGCGCCGTGGCCGCCCATGGAGTGCCCGGAGATGGCACGACGTTCGGGATCGAGAGGGAGGTTCGCTTCCACCAGTGCCGGTAGCTCATTCACCACATAATCGTACATCTGGTAGTGGCTGTCCCAGGGCTGCTGCACGGCGTTGACGTAGAAGCCAGCGCCCAGCCCCATATCCCATGACTTGTCCGGAGCTCCCGGCACGTTGTCACCGCGCGGGCTGGTGTCGGGGGTCACGATCGCCATGCCGAGCGCTGCAGCGAGACGCTGGGCGCCGGCCTTGTGCACAAAATTCTCGTCCGTGCAGGTGAGGCCGGAGAGCCAGTACAGCACCGGGACGCGCTGCGGCTTTTCGAGCAGCGCCTGGGGCGGCAAAAACACGGAGAACTTCATGGTGCAGCTCAGCACCGCCGAGTCGTGCTGGTAGCGGCGCTGTTCGCCATCGAAGCAGCGGGAGGTGGCGAGGGGGTGTGCAAGGAGCATGATAAATCCTTCGTGGGGGATAGTAATCGCGGGCGGGCCCGCTCCCACAGT
>CAIRBI010000333.1 GCA_903876785.1 uncultured Gammaproteobacteria bacterium | reverse complement strand
TCCTCAAGCGCGGCATTACCAGCCGCCAGTGCATTGCCGAACACTGTCGGCACTGAATCCACCAGGGCTGCCAGTGCGGCATCGCTCAAACGGTATTGCTCGGCGGCCTGACCAAACTCCTGCGTTCGGTAAGCCTCGTCACCCAAGCGTGCCAACGCCAGTGCGGCCTGATAGTCATCGGCAGCCCAGGCGCTGACACTCAGCAGCTCCAGTTCACTCTGGCGGTCCAGCAGGCTGGCGAGGACGTCCTGAGCCTCGGCGCGCTGCCGGGCTTTCTGCGCCTCTTCAAAGGGGGAAATAGGGTTGCCTGCGGGTGCGCTGGCCACGCCTTCGGGCGCGGCAGGCGTAGTGCTTTCCACGCGGGGCGTAAAGGGCAGTTCGTAGCGCTCCACCACCCCGGGCAACACGAAGATTACCGCGAGGGCGAGCAGCGTCGAAACGGCCAGCAGTGCCCAGATCACGGGCGAAGGCCCACGATTGGCGGTGGCTCGCGCCACCGGCTTGAATGGCACACCGGGGACATTGTCCACGTCGGCGTGCTGGGGATTGTTCACTTGTTCCATTTCTGACATAGCGCTCATCTGACCGACCAGGGTTTCAGGCCCGGCTTAAATGTTTCCGGCTTCAGCCTTGTACATCTCTACAAGGATTTCCCGCCATTGGCTGTACTGCTCTTCGACGGTGCCGGTCAGCATCACCGTGCGATCATCCAGGTCGATCATCTTCGGAGCGACTTCTTTCTCCAGCGACTCGCCCAGCTCCTGCAGGGCTGCGACGTGAATCTGGGCCTCGGCACTCAGATCAAATCCGCTCTTTATCAGATAGGCGCCAGCGCCCACACCCACCAGCGCACCGGTCTGCACGGCCGCGTTACTGCTGGTGGCCGCGGCGATGCCACCGACAATTGCAGCGGTACCGGCAATGAAACGACGCCGTGCTGAACGCTCGGCCTTGTCGACTTCCTGCACGGCGGTGTAGCTCTGCTCGCGCCAGGAGTCATAGGGCACGCGCATCTGCCGGGCATAATTGGCGTAATAGTCCTGCACAGTGTCGACGAACAGATTGTCGCGCTGGCGTATCTCGCGGATGCGCACCAGCGACGGGTCGTTGTCGGCGGGCAGACGGACGACACTGGTGATACCACGAGAATCGACACTCAAGTACTGCTCGAACAGCTCTGGCGCGAAGTTGCGGGCAAACTGCAGCTCGGAAATGGTGCGGATCTCACGCGTGCGCTGCTCGTTCAGGTTGGCCTTGCGCCAGGCGAGCAGATCGTTGGCGATGTTGTTGTAGACCACCTGAAACGGATCGTTGGCCTGGCGCTGGGAAGGCTCGTAGTTGAACTGGCTGATGTGCTCTTCGTATTCCTTCGTGTACCAGATGGCGCCGCTGGAATCGCGGGCGGAAACCTTGATGCGCATGCCTTCGCCATCGGACTGCAGGATCTGCCCGTGCAGATAGACATCCATCGTCGTGGTCTCGGTGGGCAGCACGCGCACCACACCCCAGTTGCCGGAGCGCTGCAGCGTTTCGGCCAGAAGATAAGGAGCATAACGCGCCTCGGCATTGCGGATCTCCGGGCTGACGCGCTCTTCCTCGTCCTCATCGATCTCATCGATACCCGGATCGAAAACCGTGATGCCGATATCCATCAGCAGGTCTTCGGATACCGGCGCGCTGTCCTGCACGACCTGCACGTATTC
>CAIRBI010000332.1 GCA_903876785.1 uncultured Gammaproteobacteria bacterium | reverse complement strand
CGTTCGGGCCAGGTGCCTGTGATCAGTGGTGAATAAGCAAACAGCAAGGGCACCAGATAGAGGCCTTTCGCCAGTTTCCATGCCGTCATGCCGGTGGCATTCGGGTTGGTGCCAGCGATGCCTGCCGCTGCGAAGGCGGCGAGACAGACCGGGGGCGTGACGTTGCTGTCCTGCGACAACCAGAAGATGATCAGGTGAGAGCTGAGCAGCATACCTGCCAGCAGCGTCGGGTCGAGCAATTCTGTGCGCAGCAACTGGCGCATCTCCAGCGGCATCTCCCGCAGCGCCACCACCGGGTCGCCGCCGAACAGGCCCAGCGTCGCCCGAACGCTGGTAGGCAAGTCGGTGGCCTGCAGTGCCTGCAGCAGGTAGTCCTGCGCGATCAGGTCGTAGATCATCGGGGCAGACAGCGTCGCCAGTACGATATAGGCGGCGGTCACGGGCAGACCGATGCCGAGGATCAAAGACGCCAGGGCCACCAGCACCAGGGTCATGAAGAGGCTGCCCTGCGCCCATTCCACGATCATCAGCGAGAAGGCATTGCCGACTCCCGTAGTGATCACGACATTGATGACGAGGCCGATGGCGACTAGCAACAGGGCCGTCATGGTCGTGCCCTTCACGCCATCGACGCAGGCGTCGAAGCATTCCTGCCATTTCATGGGGGTGGGCGAAAACCACGAGGCTACGATACAGGCGAAGATGGCGAAGACGGCCGACAGGATCGCGGTAAAGCCCAGCATCAGTCCTCCCATCAGCACGCCCAGTGGCAGTATGAAATGCCAGCCCTCGCGGAACACGGCGCCGGCGCTCTCCCCCTTCTCCAGTTTTTCCGGGGTGATGCCAAGGCGCTGCGCTTCGATGCGCACGAAGAACGCCACGGTCAGGAAGTACAGAAAAGCAGGAAGCACCGAGACCGCCACAATCTGAGTGTAGGGAATCTGGGTGTAGCCCGCCATCACGAAGGCACCAGCGCCCATGATCGGCGGCATCAAGGCGCCACCAGTAGAGGCCGCCGCTTCCACCCCGGCCGCGAACTGGGCAGGAAACCCGGAGCGCTTCATCATCGGTATCGTGATGACGCCGGTGGAGACGACGTTTGCAACCGCTGACCCGGACACAGACCCCATCAGGCCGGAGCCCACGACCGCAACCATGCCCGCCCCGCCGACAAAGCGCCCGGCCAGACAGCGGGCGAGCTTGACGATGAAATCACCGGCGCCGGATTTGAGCAGGAAGGAACCGAACAGAATGAACATGAAGACATAGGTCGCAGAGATGTAAGCCGTGCTGCCAAACATCCCTTCGGCACTGAAGAAGCTGCGATACAGCACTGTCTCCAGACTCAGTCCCGGGAAGGAGAAGATGCCGGGCGTGTAGCGCCCGAGGAACAACATGTAGCACAGCGACACAGCAATCAGCACTGGCGTGAACCAGCCGGAGGTGCGGCGGGTGAATTCGATCGCCAGCAGCACCGCGACTCCCGCAACCAGATAGTCCGCGAGGACGAACTCGGCCTCGCGGGCATAGAGTGCATCCTCGAACAGAATCAGGTAGGCCGGAACCGCTGCAGCCAACAGCGCCAGCGCGATGTTGATGCCCTGGCGCAGCCGCCCGGGGCGTTGCCCGTCGGCGTTGGTTTCATTGTCCATCAGCGCACAAAGCGCGCAGAAGCCGCCGAAGTGGATCGCAGAGAACCATAGCTCCGAGAGTGACGCGAAGACATTGGTATAGACATGGAACAAGGCGAACAGAAACGCTGCCCAGCGCAGGAACGGGG
>CAIRBI010000331.1 GCA_903876785.1 uncultured Gammaproteobacteria bacterium | reverse complement strand
TGGGGCAGCGAGGTGGAACGTCAGCGCGCGCTTGCGATTGCCGACGGACTCCCGGGCGTCGAGGTGCTGGAACGTCAGACACTGGCGGGCATGGCCCGTCACATTGCTACAGCCGCAGGCGTCGTCGCGGTCGACACCGGCCTTGGGCATCTGGCTGCCGCGCTCGCCACGCCGACACTGTCGCTCTATGGCCCGACCAATCCGGGGCTGGCGGGCACCTATGGCAGACACCAGGCACATCTGCCCTCAACCTTCGCGTGCGCCCCCTGTTTGAGCAGAACCTGTCAGTACGAAGGCCCGGTAGTTATGTCGGACTTGAATGGAGAGCGCCTCACGGTGGCGCCCGCCTGCTTCAGCACACAGCCCCCCGTGCAGGTGCTGGCCGCGCTCGAGGAGGTCATGGCGCGGCGCGCCGTGGCGGCATTGGTCGAGGGTGGAGTCGAGGCTGGAGCAGGGAGTACGATCGGCAGCGTGACAGGGAGCGTGATGCAGCCATGACGCTGGCCTTCCTCATCTACTCCTACTTTCCCTACGGCGGCCAGCAGCGCGACTTCATGCGCGTGCTCCGGGAATGTCAGCAGCGAGGACACCAGATCAGCGTTTACACCATGAAATGGCAGGGCGAGCGGCCCGAGGGCGTTGACATCGTCATCGTGCCGGTCAGCGCCTGGACCCGCCATCGACTGTATCAGCGCTTCACGGCGGCAGTGGCGAAGCTGCTCGAACAGCAAGCCCCCGACGGCGTGATCGGCTTCATCAAGATGCCGGGACTCGATGTCTATTACGCGGCGGACCCCTGCTTCGCCGAGCGGGCGTTGCAGGACCGTGGTTTCTACTACCGCTTTACGCCACGCTATCGTCACTTCCGTGCCTATGAAGAGGCGGTGTTCGGCGCCGGTTCGGATACCCACGCCTTGCTGCTCTCGCCACTGCAGCGCGAACAGTTTGCCCACCACTATCCCGGCTGCGAGCCGCGCTTGCATGCCATCCCGCCGGGCATCGCACGGGACCGTCAGGCGTCTGTCGACACTGGATTCAGAGAGAGAGCTCGCGAAGGACTTCGTCAGGAGTTTGGGCTGGGTGAGCATGATCTCGTGGTGTTGCAGATCGGTTCCGGCTTCGTGGTCAAGGGTGTGGATCGCTCGCTGCGCGCCATCGCCGCATTGCCCGTGGCAGTGCGTGAGCGCGTGCGTTATTTCATCGTCGGCCAAGACAAATCGGCGCGCTTCGAGCGCCTGGCGGCGCAACTCGGCATCGCTTCCCGGTGTACATTTTTGGGCGGCCGCGACGACGTGCCGCGCTTTCTGTTCGGCAGTGATCTGCTCCTGCATCCGGCCTACAGCGAGAGCGCGGGTTTTGTGCTGCTGGAAGCCACCATCGCCGGCCTGCCGGTGCTGACCACGGACACCTGCGGCTATGCGTTTCACATCACTCGTGCCGGTTCCGGTGAGGTGTGCAAATCGCCTTTCCGACAGGAAGATTTGAACGCGCGCCTGCTGCACATGCTGACGTCGGAAGAAGGAGACAGCTGGCGCCGCAATGGCATTCACTACGGTCAGCAGGAAGATCTGTACAGCATGCCGGAGACCGCCACAGATATCATTGAGTTGCTGCTTGCCTCGCGTCGTGCTGCAAAGGCCGCAGGGAGGTCAGCATGATTCTGCACCTGCGCGAAGATTTTGCGGCAGCCTGGAAAGGCAGCGATGCGTTCCAGAAAGTCGATGCGCTGCAGGGCGTTGTCTATCGCAACGTCAAGGGGCGCCGTACACTGCAGTTCGAACAGGATGGCAAACAATATTTTGCGAAGATTCATCATGGCGTTGGCTGGGGCGAGATCATCAAGAATTTGCTGACGCTGCGCTTGCCGATTCTGGGCGCACAGAACGAGTGGCGTGCGGTGGCGAAGCTGCAACAACTCGGCGTGGCAACCATGACGGCGGTGGCCTGGGGCAGTCGCGGCTGGAACCCTGCGCGTCGGCAGTCTTTCATCATCACCGAGGCGCTGGAGCACACGGTCAGTCTCGAAGATTATTGCGCGCCGTGGGCAACGCAGCCTCCGCCGTTCGCTATCAAACTGCGGCTGCTTGACGCCCTGGCGCGCATCAGCCGCACAGTGCACGGCAACGGCGTTTGTCATCGTGACTACTACATCTGCCACTTCCTGTTGCATGAGAGCGCGCGCTTCGGCGCTGGAGAAATCCCCGAGCCGCGTTTGTCACTGATAGATCTGCATCGCGCGCTGATCAGCGATCAGCTGCCACAGCGCTGGATCATCAAAGACGTCGCGGGTCTGTATTTTTCAGCGTTGCACATCGGGTTGAACCGTCACGATTTTATGCGTTTTGTGAAGATTTACAGCGGCATGCCCTTGCGGCAGGCGCTCAATGAAAACGGTGCTTTCTGGGCCGAGGTGCAGCGCAAGGCCTTGCGGCTGGATGCGAAAATAAACGGCACTCCTCAGGTTGAAACGACAGCGTAATTTACGATGCAGACACTCGACACCAGAACCTTGATCTCCAGCGGACGTGCGCTATTGCCGACTGAAGCGGCCCCAGCAGTTCTGCGCTGGCAGGATGCGGATGGCGAAGCCCAGTCGCTCGAACTGCTCAAGGTGTTCCGCGTCCTGCCGGAAAAAAGAGTCGTGGCACTCGCACGTTGGCGAGGGCAGCGTGTGCTTGCCAAATTGTTCTTCGCCCGTATGCGCTGGCCTCAGCACTTGCAGCGCGAGATTGATGGCGTGCAGGCGATTGTTGCTGCAAGAGTTGCGACCCCAGCGGTGCTAGCATCTGGGACCAGTGTGGACGGCGGCACCGGTGTGCTGCTGCTGCAGTATATCGAGAACAGTGAGACGGTTGGGCAACACTGGGAGCGTGCAGCGGACGCCGAGCGCGAAATCCTGTTGCGCAAAGTGGTGACGCTGATAGCCGAATGTCATCGTCGCGGACTGTTGCAGAAAGACATCCATCTCGACAACTTTTTACTAGCGAACGAGCAGTTGCAAGACGAGGTTTTGTATCTGCTCGATGCTGCTGCCGTATCGGTAGACACTGGTGAACCCCGTGGTGTCGACGGGGTGCGTTCCCTGCAGAACCTCGCTCTGCTGTTCGCACAGTTTCCTGTTCACAACGACGCGCAGGTGCCTGCTCTCTATCAGCTCTATTGCAGCCTGCGTCCGCAGACAGAGCTGAGCAGCGATCCGTGCATGTTCAGCGCACTGCTGCAGCAGAACCGTTTGGCGCGGCTGCGCGTGGTGCTGGATAAGCTTTATCGCGAGACCAGCGCAAACGTCTGTATCCAGAAGCGCGACCGCTTCGTGGTGTATCGCCGCGCGCTGGAGTCACCGCAACTGCAGGAATTCCTGAAGATGCCGGATGAGTTCATTACCCGTGGACAACTGCTCAAGAACGGCCACTCCTCCACCGTCGCACTGGTGCAGATCGCCGGCAGGCACTATGTGCTCAAGCGTTACAACATCAAGAACTTCTGGCACGGCTTGTGTCGGGCGTTTATCCCCAGCCGTGCATGGGTCAGCTGGCGCAATGCGCACATGCTGGAAATGCTCGGCGTCGCCACGCCGCAGCCGCTTCTGATGATGGAGAGGCGATTTGGCGCCTTGCGTCGTGGAGCCTACTTTTTGAGCGAGTTTGTGCCCGGTGAGGATGTCTTGCGTTATCTGGCGAAAGAGCCTATAAATTCGGCCGCCTGGGAGCGGGTGCTGACGCAGTTCAGCCAGCTTTTTCAGGTTATGCGCGACTACCACATCGTGCACGGCGACATGAAAGCCAGTAATTTCATCAGCACGACTGCTGCGCTGATCGTTCTGGATCTGGACGCAATGCGCACTGAGCCGGACAAGGAACGTTTCCGGAAAGCTTTCAGCAAGGATCTGCAGCGCTTTATTGCCAACTGGCAGGACAAGCCCGAATACGCGGCACGAGTCCTCACCTTGGTGGAACAATCGGGCCAACACTTGATCAGTCAGCCAGCTGACAGCTAATAAGGTACACCATGTCTCTGATTACTCTGGGGCTCTCCGGGGCCCTCGGTTTTGATGCCGCCGCGGCGATCTACATCGACGGCGACTTGATCGCTGCGGTCGAGGAAGAACGACTGATTCGCCGCAAACATGCGCGCGACAGTATGCCTCTGGAAGCGGCGATGTATTGCATCCGCGCCGCGCGCATCAAGCCGCGTGACATCGATATCGTTGCCGTCTCCTATGCGCCGATCTCGATCTTCAGTCCGGCCCGCTGGCACTACGCGAAGCGCTACTGGTATGCGCCGGACCGCGCTTTCGACGCCATCTTCAACGGCAACCGCCGTTACCGCCGTTATCTGCATGAACTCAAAGCCTTGCTAGACAAGCTGATGATCCCCTGGGACAAGATTCAATTCGTGCCGGTGCAGCATCAGCTCGCTCACGCAGCCAATGCCTACCACATGAGCGGCTACAGCGGGAAGACGGCAATCCTGACCATCGATACGCGGGGCGAATACGCGTCGATGTTCCTCGGCTATGGTGAGGGCGGGCGCATTCACAAGATCAAGGAATTCTACGACCCGGATTCACTGGCGCTCCTCTATGGAGCCATCTCCGACTACCTTGGGTTTGATTTGCTGGACGGGGATGCCAAGGTCATGGGCATGGCCACCTATGGCGACCCTGACAAATACGATCTCTCCAATCTGGTCAGCTTCGACGGCAAGAATTTCAGCGTCAATTCCCGTCTGGTGGGCACCGTTGGCAGGCGGCGCTTCAGGTCCCGATCGCACGGTCACAGTTTCGGCAAGGAGCTGGTTACGCAACTCGGCCCGCGCCGTGTCGGCGATTTGATCCAGGATCCTTACATCCATTATGCCGCCAGCATTCAGAAGCTGTACGAAGAGGCGGCAATCGCGCTGGTGAATCACTACCTCTCGGATGTCCTCAAGGAGAGCGGGCGGCTCGTATTTGCAGGAACCGGCGCGCTAAACGTCAAACTCAATCAGAAGCTGGCGACACTGCCGGGGGTGAAGAAGCTGTATGTTCCGCCCGCGCCGGGAGATTCTGGAACGGCGATGGGGGCCGCGTCCTATGCGCTCTCGCAAAAGAACGTGGAGGTGCGTGGCAAGAAGGATCCCTTCCTTGGTCCGCGTTTTACCAACGACCGATGCATTCGCGCCTGCGAACGCTGTCGCGATCGACCGCTGTTCGAAGTGCTCGAAAATCCTGCGGCGAAGGCGGCGGAACTCTTGGGGCAGGGGAATCTGGTGGGATGGTTCCAGGGGCGCATGGAGTTTGGACCGCGTTCGCTCGGTCATCGCACCATTATCGGGAACCCTTCCAAATCCGGGATGATCGAAACCATCAATCAGAAGATCAAGTTCCGGGAGAACTGGCGCTCCTTCTCGCCGAGCATTGTCGACACGCTGGCAGAGGAAGTGCTGCAGGTGAAGTACCCCGCGCATTACATGAGCAGGACTTATGATGTGTCGGAGAAGTGGAAGAAACTGCTCCCTGCCGTTGTCTATCAGGACGGCACCTGCCGCGCGCATGTGGTGACGAAGAGGGCCAACCCGCGCTATTACGCCGTGCTCAAGGAGTTCGAGAAGATCAGTGGCTACGGCATCGTGCTCAACACATCATTGAACCGACCGGGTGAGGCGATGATCTGCTCGCCCGAAGATGCGCTGAATCTGTTCTTCGGCTCCGATCTCGAATACCTGATCATGCAGGACGTGCTGGTCACCAAGCGCCCGGACGTGTGACACGAGATTTGGGAGATTTGGGGTCAGAGTAAATTTGGGGTCAGAGTAAAAATAC
>CAIRBI010000330.1 GCA_903876785.1 uncultured Gammaproteobacteria bacterium | reverse complement strand
GGCCTCCTCTACCGATGGAAGCGGCCCCGGCGCGCCCCGCTCCAGCCCCAATCGCCACACATCGCGCGTCAACGCCAAATCTTCAGCCTCATCCTCACTCGGCGCACAGAGCACAAAGACGCCGACATTGACGCACGGCTCTGGGCATTCCCGCGACGGTTGGAAATTTCGGCGGTACACGCCAGCCAATTCATGGCTCTCACGCGGATTCAGAAAATGGGCCACGGAGTAGCGCAGCCCCAGTTCAGCGGCGTAGAGGGCGCTCTGTTCGCTGGACCCAAGCAGCCAGAACTCCGGGAGCTCGCTGACTCGCGGCGTTGCTCTGACGCGGGAGAAACTGGCGGTCGCCGGCCGTTCGCCACAAACGAAGGCGCGCAAATCCCGCAGCTTGTTGAGAAAGTAGTCCACACCAATAGGTGAGCCATAGGCGAGCGCCTGAGCCGTCAGCCCATCACTGCCAGGCGCCCGGCCTACACCGAGATCGATTCGCCCCGGATAGAGCGTCTGCAACAGCAGGAAATTTTCCGCAACCTTGTAGGGGCTGTAGTGCGTGAGCATGACTCCCCCGGAACCCACACGGATAGTCCTTGTCTCCGCCGCAACACGGGCAAGCAACACTTCGGGAGCACACCCGGCGAAGCTGTCAGAGCCATGATGCTCTGCGACCCAGAACCGCGAATAACCCAGTTGCTCGACATGACGTGCAAGCTCAATGCTCTCGGCCAGCGCCTGAGCGGCGGTACCGCCGCTGCGAATGGGCGACTGATCGAGAACACTGAGCCTGACGAGGGCCATACCTTATTGCACGGTAATGGTGATTTTTTCAGAAACGACAGGAGGATTGTGCGGGGTATGCAGATGGTCGCCGAGAATCAGCTGCAGCGTGTGCTGTCCGGGAGTCAATGTCAGCGTAGTCTGAGTCTGACCGCCACCGAAATGAGTCACTGCAGCACCCAGCGGCGCATTCATGTCCGGCAGAGCGGCACCGTCCACCAGCAGGTGGTGGTGCCCCGTGTTATTTGCCTGCACGCCAACCGGAGCAACGCCCATGCCCTGCAAACCAAACACTACGTTGAATGTCTGTGTCACTGTCGCTCCGCTTTGTGGTGACACGATGTACAGCTGGGCACCCGCAGGTGATGCCGTCTTTTCCGCCGCCTGGGCGATGAGCACTGAGGACATGGCAATGGCCGCTGTCGCTACAAGAATCTTCGAGAACATCTTCTTCATATAAAACTCCAGAAAGTGACCAGCCATGAGGTTGGCTGGAAATTGAAAACCGCAAGGACGAAGTCCCTGAGTTATTCTGCTTTAAAGGGCCGCCCAATGCCAGCCCTGACACGCCGAACCCCTGACAGTCCAATGCCTGAGGATCACTTAACAGCACGCATGAACACCCGCTCGATAGTGGCTGGCATCGATAAGCTTGTGCATGATATAAGCCACCGACAACCTGCGACGGGCCGCAAAATCGGGAGCGTCGCTGACCAAAAAAAACAACAGCAAGAGGTTGCAGCAGATGGCGAAAACCCCGCAGGACATATGCCCCTCAACGCCGCTGGCAGAGCCCTTGATCGAGACACTGGCGAGTGTCGCGGCGTTTGAGAAGACCCCGCAGAACACTCGGTTCCCGCACACCAACACTTACGAACTGCTGCAGGAAAGTGGCCGTATGTTCGCTACCGAACCGGCCCTCGAATTCCTGCTCACAGGCAGACGGGACGAGGTGGCACAAACGGTCACCTTCGGCGAGCTGGCAAGTCAGATCACGCGCACTGCCAACCTGCTGCACTCACTCGGCCTGCAACCGGCAGAGGCCGTATCGATCCTGCTGCCCATAATGCCGCAGAGTCATCCTGCCATCTGGGGAAGTCAGGCGGCAGGCATCGCCAACCCGATCAATCCCATGCTCGAAGCAGAGCATATCGCCGAAATCATCGAGGCCGCTGAGGCCAGAGTCATTATCTGCCTGGCCCCGTCCGACTACTCAGACCTTTGGCAAAAGGTCCTGCAGCTAATCCCGCAGGCTAGCTCGGTGCATACATTACTCGTCGTGCAGCAACCTGGTTTCACCAAAGCACTGCCTGACGATCTGCAGATCGCCGGGCTGCAAATACTCGACTACAACAGCGCCATCGCAGAACAACCCGCAGACCGCCTG
>CAIRBI010000329.1 GCA_903876785.1 uncultured Gammaproteobacteria bacterium | reverse complement strand
GGCCGCCGGAGCAGCCTGCGGCTGGATATTTTGACGCTCCAGCTCTGCGCACACGCTGTCGGACAAATCTGGCGTCAGCGTCAGCTTGGTCGGCCAGGTGACCAGCAGGTTGTGTTTCGCGCTGACGAAGGCATTATCCGGTCGCTGCAGATTGGGCAGACAGGGTTCAGCACGATTGATGAAGAAACTGCTCCACTGTGCCGCCCCAAAATCCACCCAGGGGAAGGCCTCGCCGAGCTGCCGCTGGCCCTCGGCCTGCTGCTCATCAGCGCTGCGCTGCATGCCGCTCTCGGCGATTTCCCCGCCGATGTACCAGATCCAGCTGCCGCCGTCCGAGACCGGATCGGGATGGCAGGTGACGGTGAGCCGTGGGGTCATGCCGAAGCTGTCGCCGATGCAGTGGACGTAAGCGGGATGTGCATGAGGCACGCGCGCGGCCAGCATGTGCAAGGGGCGTATCTGCATCTCGGGCTGCGTGATGCCCAGTTCCTGCAGCAGCGGGCCATTGCCTTCGCCGGCGCACAACACGAAGCGCTGCGCCTTCAGGCTCACGGTGCCGCTGCGGCTTTGCAGCGTAATGCTGTCGAGGCGCCCGTCCTCCGCCAGCGCCATCTGCATGTTCTCGGTGTCGATATGCAGGATGCGGTCGCGGTGCGGCTCTGCCAGCAATGCGATCAGCGACGGCGTGTCCACCACAAAGTCGGAGAGCCGATAGAGTGCTCCTGAGATCTCGTGGCCACGGAAGAAATCCGGATAATCGCGCTCGTCGAGCGCATCGATGCGGCCGCGCAGCGCCTTGCTGCCGAGGAAGGTCTTCAGCCGCGAGCGGTAGCCACCGCTCGACCACATATAGTAATGCGGAGAGAGCACGCGGCAGCCGCGCAGATCCACGTCGCCCTGGCCCAGCAGGCAGCGCCGCCAGTGTTCAGGCATCGCCGCAATCGCACTGCTGGCCGGGCTGAGCACCCCGTTCAAGGCGTACTTCAGGCCGCCGTGGATGATGCCCTGAGAGGCGATGGTCTGGCCGCCGCCGAGACTCGTCTTTTCCAGCAGCACGGCGTCAAAGCCGCGCTGGCGCAGGCGGTTGAGCAGCCACAGGCCGGCGATGCCGCCGCCCAGAATGACGATGTCAGTGGAAAATGTGCGATTCATAACGCTGACTCACGGTGCCCGTTGAAAGTTTGATACAGTGCGGCAACCCGGAACTGGCTGCCTGACTGAAGGCCGCCAATGGTAGCACGGCCCAACATGGCCCAGCATGGCACAACGCGAGCTGACGCAGTGTTGGCCAGGGAACATACACCGTCATTGAAGGTTGCCTTGAACAGAACCACCTACAACATTCTCTTCACCCTCGTCCTGCCGTTGATCATCCTGCGTCTGTTGTGGCGGGCCGTGCGCGCGCCAGCCTACGCGCGGCGCTGGGCCGAGCGCTTCGGCTTCGTCAACCTCACGCCCGGGCAATCCGCCTGCGCCGGACAATGGCTCTGGGTGCACGCAGTTTCTGTAGGCGAATCCATCGCCGCGGCGCCCATGATCCGCAAGCTGCGCACCGAGCATCCCGAGCTGCCGATTGTCGTCACCACCATGACCCCGACCGGTTCCGAGCGCGTGGTGGACATGTTTGGCGACGATGTCTGCCACGTCTACGCACCCTATGACCACCCCTTCGCCGTGCAGCGTTTTCTCAAGGCTTTCCGGCCGCAGCTGCTGGTGATCATGGAGACGGAACTGTGGCCGAACATCATCCATTACAGCAAGGCGAGTGGGGCGCGGGTGATCGTCGCCAACGCGCGGTTGTCGGAAAAGTCCGCGCGCGGCTATGAGAAATTCGCGAAGCTCGGCAAGCCGATGCTGCAGCAGATCGACTGCATCGCCGTGCAGGGTCCGAACGATGCGGAGCGGTTCCGTCGCCTCGGCGTGCAGGATCAGCAGCTGCGCATCACCGGCAGCATCAAGTTCGAGATGGACCTGCCGGATTCGCTTGAGCAGAAGACGCGCGAGCTGCGCGCGCTGATTCATGGCCCGGACGGTCATCGCGAAGGTCTGCAAGGCGAACGCCCGGTGTGGATTGCCGCCAGTACGCGCGCCGCGCCCGGCGTTGGCAAATCTGTCGATGAAGAAGTCAAAGTGCTGGCCGCGTTTCAACGCTGCCTGCAGGACATTCCCGATCTGCTGTTGATTCTGGTGCCACGTCACCCGGAACGCTTTCGCAGCGCCGCCACGCTCTGCACCGACCTCGGACTGAATGTCGTCAAGCGCAGCGAGCAGCGCGCCGTCAGCGCTGACACCAATGTGCTGCTCGGCGACTCCATGGGCGAGATGCTCGCTTACTTTAGCGTCAGCGATGTGGCCTTCATCGGTGGCAGTCTCGTCGACACCGGCTGCCACAACGTGATCGAACCGGCCGCGCTCGGCCTGCCTGTGTTCGTCGGTCCCTCGCAATTCAATTTCCAGGCGATCTGCGAACAACTGCAGGAAGCTGGTGCACTGCGCACTGTTGCCAATGAAGATGAATTGGCCGCTGCCATCATCGCCACGCTGCGCGACGAAGACGTGAGTCGCCGCATGGGCGAGGCTGGTCAGCAGTTCATCGCCGCCAATCGCGGTGCGCTGCAACGAACCTGCGATATCGTGCTGGAAAATCTGCGCTCTTCTTGAAAGAGATCGAGGGGGAAATGAAAAGATTACCTGGCGCCATGACACTGCTGGCATTCGCGATGCTGCTGACCGGGGCTGTCTCAGCGGATACTTTCTTGGCAGCATCGGTCGTTGACTATGGAGACAATTTTCGCGGCGACACCGATGAGCAGGTGAATCTGATTATGTCTTACCAATTCTAAGCGGCATCAAGGGTCTCATGGACGAGGTTCAAATCGACACCCGCGTCAAATTTTCCACACCGCTCTGCGTCACCAGCACATTGTCCTCGATGCGAATTCCGCCGAGCGGCAGCAGCGTGTCCACCAGACTCCAATTGATCAATTTGCCGCGCGCCGTGTTGCGCTCCGGGTCGAGCAACTGACGAATGAAGTAGAGCCCCGGCTCAATAGTGAACACCTGGCCCGGCTCGATCACGCGCGTGTTGCGCAGGGCGGGATATTCGGCGGGCGGTGACTTGATGTCGCCCAGACTATTGATCTGGCGTCCGCCGACATCGTGCACTTGTATCCCCAGCAGATGTCCGACACCGTGCGGCATGAACAGCGTGCTGATGCGCTGCGCCAGCAACTCGTCGAGTGAGCCCTGGCAAATGTCTGTCTCCAGCAATATTTCCGCGATGCCGCGCTGCGCCGCCTGATGAATATCCACGTAGGAAATGCCAGGCATCACGCGGTGGACCAGACTCACCTCCAGCGCCTCCACGGCATCGACCAGCGCGCTGAACAGCGGCAGCGTGTGTTCGCGCGTGCTGGTGCGGGTGATGTCGGAGCAATAGCCGTTGACGCGGCAGCCAGCGTCGATCAGGAGCACCTGACTTTGTGCGCCACTGCTGCGGCGTTTGTACTGGTAATGGAGGATCGCGGACTTCTCGTCCAGCGCGACGATGTTGGTGTAGGGCGTTTCTTCGTCGAGCACGCCGCAGGCCTGCAGATAAGCCATGTGAATGTTGTACTCACTGCCGCCTGCCTCGAATGTGTGACGGGCGGCCGTGTGCCCCAGCAGCGCCTGGCGGTTCGCTTTGCGGATGCAGGCGACCTCGTAAGCGGTTTTACAGGCGCGCTGATAGTCCAGCCAGCTCAGCAATGCGCTGGGGTTGTGTGCGGCGGCAGGGATGCCGATGGCGGTTGCGTAATGCGTGTTCTGACCGAGGAAGGCCAGACGCGCGAGTGGCACGCCGCGCTTCGCGAGATGCTCCGCCACCACGCTGCTGCTGGGCAGCCTCTCGACGTGGAACTGTGCCGCGACCCACTCCTCCAGCACGATGTCCTGCTCGTACCAGAAGTCGGCGGGCACCACTTGAAAATACACCGGCTTCTCGCCCGGGACTATCAGCAGCAACTGGTTCGGCCGGTTCACAGGCAGCCAGTGGGCGAAGTGGCCGTAGGCGCGGAAGGGGGCGGTCTGGTCGTCGGCGTAGTGGTAATGCTCGGAGCCGCTGTGCAGCAGCACGGCCTCGAAACCGCTGCCGGTCTCCAGCAGCGCGCGCGTATAGAGGTCGCCAAGATGAGCAATGTGAGCGGCAAAATGTTGTGCGAAAGACATGGGTTCACCTGTGTAAAAGGAGCGGTGACAGCGCAGATTTTGGTCGAACAATACCACAACCGGCACGTCCTTGCTGGCCCTTGGGGATGGCGCTATGATGCGGGAAAGCCCGGTACTCAGCATCGCCAGATCGATTTCAAAGCAGATCGATTTCAAAGAACGCTCGCAGAGAAAAAACATGCTTACACTCTACATCGCCAACAAGAATTACTCTTCCTGGTCACTGCGCCCCTGGGTGCTGATGCGCATGCTGGAGATTCCGTTTCAGGAGCGTCTCGTCCCGTTCGCCGCGCATTCGAACTGGGAGGAGTTCCGCCGCTTCTCTCCGAGTGGCAAGGTGCCCGCGCTGGTGATTGACGATGCCAATGAGCGCGGCACGATCTGGGACTCTCTCGCTATCGCAGAATTTCTGGCCGAGCAGTACACAATTGTGTGGCCGGTGCAACGCATGACACGCGCGTGGGCACGTTCTGCGGCAGCGGAGATGCACTCTGGTTTCGGGGCGTTGCGCGAAGAGTGTTCGATGAGCTGTGCCATCGAGATTCGCCTGCATGCGCAGAGTGATGCGTTGCGGCGCGACGTCGCGCGGATCAATGAGCTGTGGACAGAAGGGTTGACTCGCTTCGGAGGTCCCTTCCTCGCCGGTGAGAAATTCACGGCGGTGGATGCGTTCTTCTGTCCCGTGGCTTTCCGCGTGCAGACCTATGGACTGACACTGGAGCCGGCGGCGGCCGCTTATGTACAGCGCCTGCTGGCATTGCCGCCCATGTGTGAATGGATGCAGAGCGCGAAGGACGAACCGTGGCGCGATGCGGCGCATGACGAGGACTGTCTGCGCGCAGGCGCGTTATTGCGTGATTTGCGTGTGCAGCCGCGCTGAAGAAAATTTTCTGCACGAAAATATTTGACGAGGAACACTCATGATCGACCCCAAAAAACTAGCCACGCTGCGTCATCACGCAACTGGACTGTGGCATGAATTCAAAGGGCTGTCGCTGTTTCTGGTGCTGATGGTGATGTTCCGCAGCGCCGTGGCGGACTGGAGCGATGTGCCCACCGGCTCGATGAAGCCGACGATCATCGAAGGCGACCGCATCTTCGTCAACAAGATGGCCTATGACCTGCGCGTGCCGCTGACGCATCACTCACTCGTGCGGCTGGGGGAACCGCAGCGCGGCGACATCATCATTTTTGACTCCGCTGTCTCGGAACTGCGCTTGGTCAAGCGCGTGATTGGTGTGCCGGGCGATGTGGTGCAGGTGCGCGGTGACATCGTATCCGTAAACGGTCAGCAGCTCGGCTACGAGTCAACGGGCCAGGTGCTCACCAATGAGGAAGGAGATGAGGTGGAGGATTTGCGTGAGAGTATTCACCCGAATGCGGTGGATGCGGAGCGCGAGTACACGGTGCGTATGCGGCAGGGTGGCAGGCTCTCGGATTTTGGCCCGGTCAGGGTGCCGGACGATGCTTTCTTCGTGCTAGGGGATAACCGCGACAACAGTGCCGATTCGCGGGTGATTGGTTTTGTGCAGCGGCAGGAGATTGTCGGGCGGTCGCGCAGTGTGGTGTTGTCACTGGATTATGAGAATGCTTATTTGCCGAGGGTGGAGAGGTTTTTTCATTCGTTGTGAGTCAGGCAAAGAGGCGGGTCAGACGTCGCGCATTCTTATCAGGCCTTCCTGGGCGACGGAGACTACCAGTTCGCCATTCTGCCTGTAGATGTTGCCCCGGCTGAAGCCGCGTCCGGCAGCGCTGGACGGGCTGTCCTGCACATAGAGAAGCCACTCGTCGATGCGA
The DNA here is from genome assembly GCA_903876785.1 of uncultured Gammaproteobacteria bacterium. Taxonomy (GTDB): domain Bacteria; phylum Pseudomonadota; class Gammaproteobacteria; order Pseudomonadales; family Pseudohongiellaceae; genus UBA5078. Next base: position 1,922 of record CAIRBI010000329.1, on the reverse strand, counting down.
AACGGGCGGTGGAACCACATGGAGTGGTCGAGACTCGCGACCTGCAGCTGCGATGAGAACAGGCTCAGGCCGTGCGGCCGCAGGCTGGTCTCGAGGATGGTCATGTCCGACGCATACGCCAGCATGTGAGCGTGCCACGGATAGTCCTGCGGCAGCTCATCGTTGAGTTTCAGCCAGACGCTGCGGTGCGGGGGGCGTTTCTCGGGGGCCAGCATGTTCTCCGGTTCCACCGGACGCAGATCGATGGCAAAGGGACGCGAGAAGCGCTCCAGCATGCCGGCCGGTATCGATGCGCTGTATTTTTCTGCCAGCTGCTTGCGGGTCAAGCATTGCTCGGGAGGTGGCACCTGCGGCATTTCGGACTGGTGCGAGAGACCCGGCTCGCTCACCTGAAAGGATGCCGCGAGATTCAGGATGACTTCGTCGTGCTGCATGGCAGACACGCGGCGGGTGTTGAAACTCTTGCCGTCGCGCAGATTCTCCACCTTGAAAATAATGGGGTGGTCCATATCACCGGGGCGCAGGAAGTAGCTGTGCAGGGAGTGCGGCTGACGATCAGACGGTACCGTGCGGCTGGCTGCGAGCAGCGCCTGCGCCAGCACCTGACCGCCGAAGACCCGTTGCCAACCCTCGTTGCGATGCTGGCTGCGAAAGAGGGTGTCGTCGAGCGTCTCCAGGTCCAGATGGCCGTAAAGCTGTTGCAACTGCTGATTGCCGCTGGAATTGTTCTGCTGATTCATGGTCGCCCCGATCATGCCTGCTTCCCTGTGCTGCGAAGGTTCGAAATGTGATGGAGCCAGTGTAGCAGCTTGCCTTTACGGCGTCAGGCGCCGCGCGTATGATCAAAAAGTCTTTAATTTCCAGCGTCTTCCTGTCCACATGATCACTTTTTTATGATCGCAGCCCCTACCACACCCCCTCTTTCCCCCACCGAAGTACCGCTGTCGCGCTTCGAAGCCTGCTGGCTTGCCGAGGCCGTGCGCCTGCGCGAGCTGGCGGCTGCCGCTGATGTTGGTATTGGCACTGGCACCGGTGCGCGAACGACAGGAGTCGCGGACGAGGCATTGCCAGGCGTCGGCGGCGAGGAGGCCTGGCTGTTGCGCCGCGCGGCGGCGATTGCCCGCGACAATGGCATGCTGGAAGCTACCCTCGCCTGGCGCCGCCGCGCCGCCCTGATGCTGGGGCTGCTGTGTGTGCTGGCTGTGCTCAGTGGCTTCAGCGTCGCACTGGGTTTCTTCGGGGCGCAGGAGCGCGCCGTCAATGTCGTCTGGACATTGCTTGGCCTGATCGGCATGCCGGTGCTGGCTTTGCTGCTCTGGGTCGTCTCGTCGTTGCTGACCGGGCGAGTCGGCGCAGGCATGCCCGGCGAGTTGTGGATGTGGTTGATGAGCCACGCGCCACGCTTCGGTGGCGGCGCGAACCACGCTGCCGAGGTGGCGGTCGTGCGTGGCCTCGTCGCGATGACGAGCCGATCGGGGCTGGCGCGCTGGTGGCTGGGATTCATTACTCACAGCCTGTGGCTGCTGGTGATCGCGGCCTGTCTGGTGGCGATGCTGCTGGTGCTCGGTCTGCGCAGCTACAGCTTCGTGCTGGAGACCACCATTCTCGCACCGGAAGACATGGCCGGTCTGGTGCAGGGCTTTGCCGCGCTGCCATCGCGGCTGGGGTTTGTCGTGCCCGACACCGGAATGGTCACGGCGGCGCTGGCGGCGACTCAGACCGATGCGTCATCTGCTGTCGTCGCTGCTGATTCCGCAGCTGGCTTCACCACCAGCCTTGCCGCTCAGTCGGAAGCGACGCGGCGTGCCTGGTCATCCTGGCTGGTTGGTGGCCTGCTCGTTTACGCTTTTCTGCCACGCTTGCTGGTATGGATGTTCGCCGCCGTGCGCCTTTGGCAGTTGCGCGCAGGGCTGGCGCTGGAT
>CAIRBI010000328.1 GCA_903876785.1 uncultured Gammaproteobacteria bacterium | reverse complement strand
TGATCGACTTCACGCCGGAGATGCGTGCACAGGCGATTGCCGCTCTGGAAGACTGGCAGATCGGCCCGCTCTACAACCCACCACTGCACCGCGACAATCCACTGGGCAAGCGCGGTGCGTTCTGGTGTCCGAGTGGTGGCACCAACATCACGGGTCCCGCTGTTGCGGATCCGGTAGCGGGTGTGGTTTTCGTGACCTCGCGCATGGGCTGCAGTGCCAACCAGCTGCTGCCGGGTGAAGAGGCCGATCTGCGTTACATGACAGATAACGGCACGACGACTACGGGTGTGACGCCTGCGCGTTATGCCAATGGTCCGGGCGCCGGTGCCCCGCGTCATCCGACTGGTCTGCCATTGTGGAAGCCACCTTACAGCCGCATCACGGCGATCGATCTCAACACCGGAGAGCATCTGTGGATGATTCCGGTGGGCGAGACGCCTGATCGCATCAAAAACAACCCGGCCCTTGCGGGCATTGATGTCGGCAATACCGGCAGTGGCTCGCATGCCCCGATGCTGGTGACCCCTTCCATGCTGGTGTACGCGGATGCAATCAGCGATGGCACCCCTCACATGTTCGCTGTTGATAAAGCGACGGGCAGAGAGCTGGCACGTGTGCCGGTATCGAAAGAGAGTGGTTACGGGATGATGAGTTATGTGCATAAGGGCGAGCAGTACATAGTGCTGCAGACCGGCAATACACTCACCTCCATGTCGTTGCACGGTCCGATCGCAGCGGCTGCAGCGCACTGACAGCAACGCTGCCTGCGGGGTTGTGCCCCGCAAGCAGTTTGCCAATAGACTTGCCGAGGGGCCTGCGTTATGCTCGGCGCCTCATTTAAGCCGTTATGAAAGGCGGGCTAGAAGGGCTCTTGAAAGGCTCGTTCGGAAGAAAGTTCGAGAGAGGTTTCGAAAGGCAGTACCAATAAAAACAGTCGATGACACTTGAGCGATGTTTTTGCTCAACGAGGGAAAAAACAATGATTAAAAAGCATGTTGGGTCGGGAGACTCCCGACTGCCAGCGCGAAATCGCTGGCAATCTTTAACCAGGGCACTGACAAAAGTGTTGCCGCTGGGCCTGCTGGTGGCCACGACAACCTCGATTCAGGCTCAGGACACAGTGGAGTGGACGCATCTGGGCGCCAGCGCTCATAGCACGCGTTACACCCCCGCCAACAACATTACCCCCGACAACTTCGGCGAGCTGAAAGAAGCGTGGGTATGGGATGGTTCGAGCTTTGCAGCGGCCTCTGGTCGCTCCACACCGAGCTATGTCGACGGCAAGCTCTTTACTGTCGCTGGTCCGCGTCGTCATGTCATCGCGATGGATCCGGAAAGCGGCGAGACCCTGTGGTCCTACCGTGAGCCAAACACCTTCCGCTGGGAATACTCCATGCGTCAGGATTACGGCAAGGGCGTCGCCTATGCCGAAGTTGATGGCAAAGGCGTGGTCTATATCGTCAGCCCGGCTTTTTTCCTGACAGCACTCGATGCTGATACTGGTGCTCCTCTGGAAGGCTTCGGTAACCCGGTGCCAATCGATGGATTTGCCCAGACCGGCGTGGTCGACATGCTGGCCGACCTCGGCCACGAGTTTGACCCCTACTACGGTATCCCCAAAGAAGTGGGTTACGTGACAACTTCCTCGCCACCCATCGTCGTCAACGGCGTGATCGTGGTGGGTAACTCTGCAGAGCAGGGCTACAACCAGTCCCGTATTGAAAACATCCCTGGCGACATTCTTGCCTATGATGCGGAGACCGGTGACTTCAAGTGGAAGTTCAACGTGATTCCGCAACCGGGCGAATTCGGTCATGAAACCTGGGAAAACGATGCCTGGCAGTACACTGGTGACGTATCTCCCTGGGCGCCGCTGTCAGCCGACCCGGAACTGGGTCTGGTTTATGTGGCCACCAACCCGCCTACAGTGGACTACTACGGCGGTTTCCGCCCCGGTGATACGCTGTTCGGTACCAGTCTGATTGCGCTTGACGCGCAGACAGGGGAGCGCCGCTGGCACTTCCAGTTTGTGCACCACGATGTCTGGAACTATGACATTCCCACTGCACCAGTCCTCCTGGACGTGACCGTCAATGGCGAGCGCATCCCGGCTGTCGCACAAGCGACCAAGCAGACACTCCTTTTCGCCTTCAACCGCGAAACGGGTGAGCCGCTGTGGCCGATCGAAGAGCGTCCCGTTCCGGCATCTCTGATTCCCGGCGAGAAGCTGTCTCCGACTCAGCCGTTCCCGACCAAACCAGCTCCGTACGATCTGGCAGGTATCAGCGAAGACGATCTGATCGACTTCACTCCTGAACTGCGTCAGCAGGCAATTGCTGCTCTGGCAGACTGGGAAATCGGTCCGCTTTACAACCCACCACTGCACCGTGACAACCCCCTGGGCAAGCGCGGTTCTTTCTGGTGTCCAGGTGATGGTGGTGGTTCCAACATTACTGGTCCTGCAGCTGGTGATCCCGAGACAGGTATCATTTACCTGACTTCGCAAAGCGCTTGTGCTGCCCACACCCTGGTTCCGGGTGATGAAGCTGACCTGCGCTACATGACTGATGCCGGCACGACCACCACTGGTGTGACGCCTGCTCAGTACGCGAACGGCGCAGGTGGTGGTGCTCCACGTCATCCAAGCGGCCTGCCGCTGATGAAGCCGCCATACAGCCGTATCACTGCAATCGATCTGAACACAGGCGAACACCTGTGGATGATCCCGATTGGTGAAACGCCTGATCGCATCAAGAACAACCCGGCTCTGGCTGGCATCGACGTTGGCAACACCGGTTCTGGCGCTCAGGCACCAATGCTCGTGACCCCGACCATGCTGGTATATGCCGGTGACGTCAGCGATGGCACGCCGCATCTGTTCGCGATCGACAAGGCGACTGGTCGTGAACTGGCTCGTATCCCGGTATCGGCTGCAAGCCGCTACGGCATGATGAGCTATGTGCACGAGGGCGAGCAGTACATCATTCTGCAGACCGGCCCGAAACTGACGGCCATGTCACTGCACGGCCCGCGCGCTACGGCGGCCGCTCACTGATGTTGTAGTCTGGCTGACACGCGGCCCTGCGGCTGGCGTGTCGCCGCAACGAAAAAGCCCGATCACTGCAAAGTGATCGGGCTTTTTCGTTTGTGGGAATCAGGCCCGAATAATTTGCTGATCATGTGCGGTCTTGAAGTTACCGATCCGTACATTCGCTCTGAGTGATCGACCGGGAGGTTGGAACAGCGAGAATTCTCTGGCGCTGGCGTTCATGGACTTGATTTGGCGGCTAGGTTATTCTGCCCGCTCTTTTCATAGCTAAGCCATTTCTCCCCCGGATTTTCATTCGCCAGGACGCGATTTTGATCGTTTTATCAGCAAGTTAGACATTTACTCAACGAGGAAAACAAACAATGACAAACAGGCGTGTTGAGTCGGGTCAAACCCGACAGCCAGCGAAGACTAGCTGGCGTTCCATCAAGAGTTCGCTGACGCGGGTACTTCCGCTAGGCCTGCTCCTGACGGCAGCGACATCCGTAAACGCTCAGGACACTGTAGAGTGGACTCACCTTGGCGGCGCTGCCGACCATGCGCGCTATTCTCCAGCGGCCAATATCACAGCTGAGAACTTTGGCGAATTGAAGGAAGCGTGGGTCTGGGATGGCGTCAGCTTCCAGGGTACCAGCGGCCGCGCCACCCCAAGCTACGTAGACGGCAAACTCTTCACCGTATCCGGTCCGCGTCGTCACGTGGTTGCGATTGATCCGGAATCCGGCGAGACCATGTGGTCCTATCGCGAACCTAATACCTATCGTTACGAATACTCCATGCGT
>CAIRBI010000327.1 GCA_903876785.1 uncultured Gammaproteobacteria bacterium | reverse complement strand
TGAAGACGCTGCTTGCTCAAGCCGCTCTCGTCCTTGCTGACGATGTGGAGGTACCAGTCGTCAACGCCAATCGAATGGAGATCGTCAGAGATTTCCTGAGTGCTCTTCAGGGAAGGGGAAAGATAGTAAATACATTTCATGGTGGTTCTCCTGCTCTCGCTAGATATGAAGATGATGAAAATTTCAACGACACATACACTTACGCATAGCATGGAACGACTTTCACTCTACAACTTCCAAAAACTTCGTCAATCATTTCTACGGGAGTTTTAGTACAATCCGCAATTCAAGCAGATGCAAACAAAAATACCTTCCGCGATATATGAGCAAAGGTATATCGGTCGCACCGAACGGACCAATGAGAGGAATTCAGTGACAGAACTGGCAAGCAAGCAATCGGCAACCTGGCATGACTACTACGAGATGTGCAAGCCTCGTGTGGTCATGCTAATGATTCTCACCTCTATGGTGGGCATGTTCCTCGCGGTGCCAGGAATGGTTCCTCTCGATGTGCTTATTCTGGGAAATCTGGGGATTGCTTTGGTGGCGAGTTCGGGAGCCGTGGTCAATCACCTTATTGACTACAAGGTCGACACCCTGATGAGACGCACACATAACCGCCCCATCCCCCAAGGACGCGTCGACCAGAGGCAGGCCGCCATATTTGCTGCGGCCATTGGGGTGATTGGCATGTTGATCATGCTGATATGGGTCAATGCGCTAAGTGCCTGGTTAACGCTGGCGTCCTTCGTAGGTTACGCTTTTATCTACACCGGTTATCTGAAGCGCGCCACACCGCAAAATATTGTCATCGGCGGGCTGTCAGGCGCCATGCCGCCTCTGCTTGGATGGGCGGCGGTGACAGGTACGATCGAGCCGGGTGCTCTGATTCTGGTGCTGATCATCTTTGCATGGACGCCACCGCATTTCTGGGCTCTAGCCATCCACCGCAAGGACGAGTACGCGAAGACTGGCATTCCGATGCTGCCCGTCACGCATGGTGAGCACCTGACCAAGCTTCATATCATTCTCTATACCATCATCATGATTCTGGTCACACTTCTGCCTTACCTGATAGGCATGAGTGGTCCGCTCTATCTGCTCGCCGCAATTGTGCTGGGTCTGGCATTTCTGGGCTGGTCGCTGTTGTTGATGTTCAAGCCTACACCGTCCACGGCTATGGACACCTTCAGATACTCGATTGTTTATCTGATGGTGCTGTTCGTCGTTCTGCTCGTCGATCACTATCTATAACGTCCCGGTTTGACCATGCAACATCTCAGTCCCTGAATTAGAGCCCAAATGATGGAAAAGAACTTAAAGATCACCGTTGTAACCTGTTTACTGGCCGTTGTGCTGGTGCTAGTGCTCACCTACCTGCGCGTCACTGGTAATAATCAGACAGCTGGTGCGACGGCTGTTACGCTCACAGCTGAAGAGCTCCGCGAACTTGGCGCTGTTGTCTACGAGGAGCCCGTTGTACTGCAACCCTTCAGCCTGACCGACCAGCGCGGGCAGGTGTTTTCACAAAACAATGTTATCGGCGGCTGGTCGCTCGTTTTCTTCGGCTTCACGTCCTGCCCTGACATTTGTCCACTGACCCTGGCAGAGTTAAGTCAGTTCTATAATAATCTGCCCTTGGATATCCTGGCCAAGACGAATGTCATAATGGTCAGCGTCGATCCCGACCGTGATACCACTGCGAAGATGGCTGAGTACATGGGTTCCTTCCACGAGGATTTCATTGGTCTGAACGGCCCGTATGCCGATGTTGCGGCGCTGGCAAAACAGCTGTTCATTGCCCACTCTCCCCCCCCTGCACAGGCGTATTCCCAAAATGCCCATGCCGGGCATAGCGTCGAGGCATCGGCCGAGCAAGATTATGTGATTGACCACAGTGGCAACGTCCTCATAATCAATCCGGCGGGGCGTTACCATGGATTCTTCGATGCGGCCATCCAAGACCGCGAGTTGACGCAGGCATTCGAGGCCATCACGGCCGCCTACTGAGATCGCTTGCCCAGCAGCGCGGGGCTCAGATAAGTCGCCAGAAAGAAGAAACACGCGGTGACGACGATAGAAGGTCCTGCCGGTGTGTCCAGCTGATAAGACATCAGCAGCCCAAGGCTGACTGCCAGGCATCCGGCGATACTGGCTCCGAGCGCCATCTGCTCGGGGGTGGAAGCGAGTCGCGTTGCCGCTGCCGGTGGAATGATCAAAAGCGACGTAATCAGCAAGACGCCGACTATCTTCATCGACACCGCAATCAGCAGGGCCACCATCAATACCATTAGGCAGTGCATTCTCCCGACTGGCACGCCCTCTACCTGCGCCAGCTCTTCATGCACAGTAATGGCCAGAAAGCTGTTCCAGAAAACGATCAGCAATATGCCAATGACTGTCGTACTGCCCATGATCCAATACAGATCCGACGAGCCAATGGTAAGCAGATCCCCAAACAGATAAGCCACCAGATTCACCTGCACAGTATTGGATAGCGAGAGAATGACCAGCCCGAATGCCAGCGTCCCGTGTGCCAGGATGCCAAGCAACGTGTCCGTGGATAGACTCTTTCTGGTCTGCAACAGCACCAGTATCAGGGCAAACAACAACGAGCTCGCGACGACCGCCAACTGCAGGTTGATGTCCATCAGGATGCCGAGCGCTATACCCAGCAGCGACGAGTGCGCAAGAGTATCTCCAAAGTAGGACATGCGCCGCCAGACGACGAATGAGCCCAACGGGCCAGCGACGAGCGCGATGCAGATGCCGGCAATCAAAGCCCTGACAATGAAATCAGCCATTCTTCTTCTCGATCACGCAGCCGTTGATGTCGTGTTGATGGTTGTGATGGTGGGTATAAACGGCAAGGGTCTTGGCTTCCTTCTTCCCGAACAGTGCAAGATACGAAGGATCGACGCTGACCTGTTCCGGGCGACCGTGACAGCAGATGTGATGATTGAGACAGATCACCTGATCCGTGGTGGCCATTACCAGGTGCAGATCGTGGGAGATCATCAGTACACCGCAGTGGTGGCGATTGCGAATTTCGTTGATGAGCTGATAAAGCTCGGCCTGCCCTGCTACGTCAACACCCTGGGCAGGCTCGTCCAGCACCAATAGTTGCGGCGACTGCGACAAAGCTCTTGCAAGGAGCACCCGCTGTAACTCACCACCGGAAATTGACCGCAGTTGCTGGTTCAGCAGGTGTCCGATTCTGACTTCTTCAAGAATCCGGGTGATAGGTTCGCCGCTGGCGTGATGAGCCAGGGCCAGGAAACGCTTCACTGTCATCGGCATGGTCGGTTCTACGTGGAGCTTCTGCGGCATGTAACCGATATGCAGGCCTGCAGGCCTGGCGATGGTGCCCGAATGCGGGGACAGCAGGCCGAGCACGATACGAACCAGCGTAGTCTTCCCGGCCCCATTGGGACCTACGAGCGTGACGATCTCGCCTTGATGGACCTTCAGGTCAACGTGCTGCAAGACCTGGCGCTCGCCGAACTGCATGCAGATGTCGACGGCATCAATGAGGCAGACTTTGTCCATCCGCTGATTCCTT
>CAIRBI010000326.1 GCA_903876785.1 uncultured Gammaproteobacteria bacterium | reverse complement strand
TGCAGGAAGCGCGTTCTTACGGAGAAATACAACCCGGCTCCCAGACACAGGAAGACCAGCGCAGGACTCCAGACGATGGCATTGATGGTGCTCACGAATTCGTTCATTGTTATTTTCCCGAAAGGCAGTCACGAAGCGCCGAGAGTAGCACAGGATTCACCCTGAGGGAGCGGGCCTTGCCCGCGATCAAGATTCTGAAAATGCCAATCGCGGGCAAGGCCCGCTCCCACACCCCTACAGGCGGTAGCGCAGTTTCACCACCCAGTTGTCCACTATTTGATCTGACCACGCATGCTCAAACATCCCCGCGTAATCATCCTCGAACGTGCGTGCCAGATTGCCGCCCCGCGTGTACACGAAGAACAGATCCGACAGCGGCGCAATCTCCCAGCGATAGCGCGCCTGAAAACTCATGCGGCTGATGGCGAAATCATCCGAGCCAGCCGTGACATCCCCTGTCTGCACCAGCGACACCACCCGCGCGGCATTCACCTGGTAGAAGCGATTTTCGAACGCCTTGATGCCCGTCCACTGCATCGAGAAACGCAGCTGCTGCTTGGCATTGATGAAGTAGTCCAGCTCGGCGCGCGGCCCCCACTCGTTAGCCTCGAAGGCCGTCATGCGGCCTTTGCCCTGGTGGATCAGCCAGGCCTCGCGGTCCACATAGCGGGCGCTGACCTCCATGGACAGGCGATCGTTCGGATTCCAGGTAACGCCCGCGTTGTAGCTCAGGTTCTGCAGGCCAAGATCCTCCTGCCCCGCGTTAAAGCCCACGCTCCACGACAGCGGCAACGCCCGGTCGCTGCGCCAGGACGCATCCACGGCCCAGCGCTCGGGAATCTTGAACGTGCCGTTGCCGCGACTCAGGGTATCGTCCACACGCGGCGGGAAGTAGCGCACGGTGGTGTTGAACGTGTCATTGTCGAGGAAAGTCAGGTTCTCGGAGTAGAAGAAGCCCAGACGCACGGGGCGCCCGTCGGTGTTCCACTGATTGTTGACCTGCACGGTGCGCGAACGTGAGCGCAGGCCCGGCAGGTCCGACTGCGAGATATTGAACCGGTAGTCTGCCTGCACCAGGTCGTTGCGGGTGAGGAAACCGATGTCGTTCAGGTCCAGCTCGTCGTCCAGGTACGTGGCCGTGAGCGAGTGCTGCACGCCACGAGCGGGCCGGTAGTCGAGGTCGAAATAGGCGCCGTTGCCGGTGACATCGCGCACGTCGCTGCGCACCAGCTGGCCGTCGAAGATCCAGCGGTTGTCGGCGGAGAAATAGTGCAGGTCGACGCCATTGACCAGCGCGTCGCTGTCCGGGTAGGCCAGATTGCTGCCGAACCAGCCCATGGCGCGGCGACCGCCTCCGGTGGTGTCTTCGTAGAGAAGACGCCCAATGGCGAAGTCGCGGCCCTGGGCTTCCAGCGTGACGCGGCTGCCATCCAAGCGGGTGCCGCGTACCAGGGAATCGTCTTCTGATGCGAGCAATGTACCGTAGCGCCAGTTTCCAGACTGTCCGGTCACTTTCGCCGCGCCAAGCAGATCGGTGGGGCGGCTGAGATCGGTGGGGATCACGCTGACGCCAGTGGGCACGCTGAAGCTGGCCTGCCGCCCGATGCGCCGCGTGTTCAGCAATGTGGTGGGTCCGAAACCGCTACCGCCGTCGCGGGGCGAGGTGCTGAAGACATCCTGCCCTTCCAGGAAGAAGGTGCGCTTCTCTTCGAAGAAGGTCTCGAAGGCGCCGAGGTTCACCACCACATCGTCAGACTCCACCGTGCCGAAGTCGGGGTTCAGCGTGGCGGAGAGCTGCATGTTGGAACTGGGCCGCCAGTACACGTCGGCGCCGACGCGGTAGTCGGTCTGGTTCTTCATGTCGTCGAACGTGGCCGAGCTGTAGGGATAGAACGTGAACTGCGTGGCCGGATTCACGCCTGTGAGTTCGTACTTCTGGAAAGCCGACAGGTACTCGCTGTTGGTGCCCGGCAGCGCGGGCCAGGAGTAAGTCTCGCCCCGGGCGGCCACCATGCGCTCGGTGTACAGGCCGATGCGGCGAGTGCTGCCAGACTGCGGCAGACTCATCATCGACCAGGGTATCCATATCTCGGCCACCCAGCCTTCGTCGGTCTCGCGGGTCACGGCATCCCAGGGGCCGTCCCACTGCCGGTTGATCTGACGCTCGGGCAGGATGGTGCCATCCGAGAACGTGCCGCCCAGATTCATGCGCAGGAAATACCCGTACAGGCCCTCACCCGAGGGGTCGATGGAAATGACATAGCCGTCCCGCTGGATGCCGACATCGCGCGAGCTCATGCGCGCTACCAAGGTCGCCGGGTCCTGATAATTCATCACGCCCACGTACAGGCCGCGCTCGGTGTAAAAGATGCGCGAGTGCGTCTCGACAGGCGCGGGCTCGAGGGTGTCGGGCTGGATGACGCGCATGCCGTCGATGACGGGCAGCGTCTGCCAGACAGGTTCATCGAGATAGCCATCGAGGGTGATGTCGACTTGCTCGGAGGGAAGGCGCGGCAGCGTAGGCAACGGTTCGGCCGCGCGGGCGGGGATTGCAACAATGCCAAGGCAACAAACGCCGAGGACGGCGAGGCGGGGGTGCTGGCTCATAGGTGCTCTCTAATTATTGTTGTTGGAGCGGGCCGAACAGCGCGCCGCTGCCAGCCGCACGCCCGGCTCGAAGGGCAGGGCCGTGATGGCCCCTTGACTGGCCAGCTCGTCAAACGCCACCGCCTGCAACGCGCGCGTCTGCGGCACGGTCATGCCCAGCTCGAAGGCCGAGCATTCGTTGTCGCCCAGCGAACGCGGGTCGAGGCCAGTCAGGCGGCCGAACACCACCAGCGCCTCCAGGTAATAGCCATAAGTGCTGGCGTGGTACTGATCGTAGGTCCACAGGTCCACCTTTCCGAAGTCGATGCCGTCATAGGGGTTGGCATCGGCCACACCCGTCGTCATCGCCCGCGTCCACGCTTCGCCCACCGGAATCACCCCAAGCACATTCGGCGCAGCAGAAGCAGCGTCATAAGCGGCGCGCACATCATTGGCCATGGCCTCGATGGGTTGACCCGCCCAGGCGCCATCGTCCTGATAGGTCTGGTCGGCGCGGGACCAGGTGGCCATCAGGTGAATGTCCACGTCCGGGTTGCGATCCACGAGAATCTCCGCCATCTGCTGCGCGGTGGCGACCAGCTTGGCAGGGTCGCCGGGCTTGTCGAAGTCGAGGGTGCTCTGGCCGTGCATCACCACGGTGTCCCACGGGCGCCGGGCGATCAGGCCCAGGCGGTTGGCGAGGTGGAAGTCGAGGCCGCTGCCCGGCTCGGTTTCCACATAGACGTCGTAATCCAGGCCTGCCTGCTGGGTGAAGGACTTGAACAGGGCCGGCACTCCACCGATTCCCAGATTGTTGAGATCAGTCACGGTGTCGGGGCGGTAGAACCGCACGGCCGAGCCGGCGCCGAAGGTAAAGCTGTTGCCGATGAACAGAACGCTGCCCTCGGCCAGTGTCTGGCCGGAAACGAGCATCAAGCCGATGGCCAGTCCGTGAAGTCCGCGCATGGTAAATCCCCTTTTTCTTGTCATTGTCATTGTCGTCGTCATGGCTGACGTCCGTGCGCTACTGTAGCCACTGCGACGCGCAGTTGCCAGAGTGTTGCGCGACTTCATGGATCTCTTATTTGGATATCCCGGGGTGTTGCCCATGCCCACCGGCGACGGTCCTGCGCCGCTCCGCGGTTTCCTCCCTCCGCAAAATGCCTGAAGTCATTTTGCTGCGCTCGGCGCTGGCCCTGATTGTCGCCGGCGGACATGGGCAACACCCCTTGAGCTCTGCGAAAGCAACTCACTTTTCTGAAAGGCAAAACCGTGGGGTGCTTCGCTACTTGGTCGTCGCCGCTATTGACGCTCAGCGGGTCGCTCTACATCCTGCAGTTCTGGTGGGTAGGCTGGGCGCTGCGCGCGGTGGATGAATGGAATTTCCAGAATTTCATCGTGCTGGTGTTCGGCTGCACCGTCTTGTACGGCGCGGCCGGCTTTCGGCACTGTCCATGCTGCTGGCCATTTTCCTGCCGTCGCGCTATCGTCTCTGGTCTGCGCTGTTTGCGGCCTACTCGGTGGGCGTGGTGCTGCTAACGGTGTGAGAGGGACGACACTTCTCAAGGTGCTGACATTAGAAAAACTGAGCGCCCTGCATTCAACTGATCCAGAGCCCGTCATGAGGAGGCTACAAAATGCTTCGTTCCTTAACCAAAATGTCTATCACTCTCACCCTTTGTCTGCCCCTGTCCCTGGTCGCTCTGCCATTAGCCGCGCAAAATGCAGCGCAACCGCCTCGCACATCGGGACTGTCCGCCCAAATGGAACCCATGAGTGAGCAGCACCTGGCCCTGATCGAACGCTTCCGCGCACCTAATGGCCGCTTGGTCAGCAATGGGGAAAAGGTATTGCCCCTGCTCTCCCGCCCGACGGATTTCAGCGCGTTGCGGTATCAGGTGGACGCGACCCCCTACTCGGTCGATCAGTTCATGGAACGCAATCATGTGGCTGGCATGCTGGTATTAAAGGATGGCGACATCCTCTTGGAAAATTACGGACTCGGCAATGACGAGGACTCGGTGTGGATTTCCTATTCCATGGCCAAGTCGGTGACTTCCCTTTTGTACGGCGCTGCTATTGCCGATGGCTATATCAGCACCCTGGATGCCAAGGTGACAGACTATCTGCCAGCGATGAAAGGTTCTGCCTATGATGGCGCTACTTTGCGCCACCTGTTGCAGATGGCCTCGGGCGTGCAATGGAATGAAACCTACTCCGACCCCAATTCCGATGTGGGCAATTATCCCGGTGGCAATGTGGTTGAGATGATGCGATTCCTCGGCGCGAAACCGCGTGTGGCTGAGCCAGGAGAGCGCTTCAACTACAGCACGGGCGAAACCGACCTGGCTGGCGTGGTGCTGCGTGCTGCCATCGGCAACAACTTGTCCACCTATCTCACACACAAGATATGGGAAAACATGATGGAGGCTCCGGCCTACTGGGCGACCCATGGCTATGGTGGCGGCGAACGCGGCGGCTGCTGCATCTATGCCACGCTGAGAGACTATGGTCGACTCGGCCTGTTCGTCATGAATGATGGCGTGCTGCCCGATGGAACACGGGTTGTGCCGGAAGGCTGGATCGCAGAATCCACGACTCCGTCACCGGCATCCGATGGCTACGGCTATTTCTGGTGGCTGGAAGGCGATGGCATCTTCCGGGCTAGCGGCATTTACGGTCAAGGCATCTATTTCAATCCGGCGAATGATCTGGTCATCGTCGTGTTGAGTGCATGGACTGCCGCCTCTGGCGGTGACTATGGCGTACATCGCAGTGCGCTGTTTTCGGCAATTGATGAGTTTGTGAAGTGAGAATCCTCTCAATGTGCACGGCTTGCTCCAACAAGATTGCGTCGGGCCTGTCGCTCATGGAATGATCCTCACGCCGAGGACTTCCATGACTACTAGCCAGCTCCCCATTTCAGACAGAGACCGCCACGCCCTAGAGGGCAATCTGCGGCGCTTCATTCTTTTTCGCCTGTTCTATTCGGCGCGATTCTATTACCCCGTCCTGACCATTCTGTTTCTCGACTACGGCCTGACGCTGGAGCAGTTCGCCCTGCTCAACCTGGCGTGGGCGCTGAGTATCGTAGTGGCGGAGGTGCCCTCGGGAGCACTGGCAGATATTGTCGGACGCAGGCGTCTGGTGATCTTCGCCGCCGTCATGATGGTAGTGGAGATGAGTCTGCTCGCTTTCGTGCCCATGGGGGCGTCGGGCCTGCTGTTCACGGTGTTTCTGATCAACCGGATCAGCTCCGGGCTGTCGGAGGCCGCGGCCAGCGGGGCCGACGAGGCCCTGGCCTACGACTCTCTGAAAGCCCTGGGGCGTGAAGAGCAATGGTCGCACCTGCTGGAGAAGACCTCCCGGGTGGTGTCCATCGGCTTCTTCGTGACCATGATCCT
>CAIRBI010000325.1 GCA_903876785.1 uncultured Gammaproteobacteria bacterium | reverse complement strand
TGGCTTGTCGAGAATGACATTGCGCGGCACGTGCAGCAGCACGCCGTCCTGCACCCAGGCATTGCTGAGCGATGCGAACAGATGACGCTCGGTATTGACGATGCGTCCGAGGTGTTTTTCGATGAGCGCGCGCTGGGGTTCGGAGGCGGCGCTGAAACGCACGACCTGCGCATGAGACGCACTGGATGCCTGCGCATCGAAGACGCCATTCACAAACACCAGCCGAATCGCGTCCAGCGGCAGCAAAGAAGCCGACCCGGCACCCTGCGGCAGCGCCCTGCCCCAGTGTTGAAAATCCGTGCGCTGCAACGCCTGCAACGGCGTGTATTTCCACAGTTCGGTGCGCCGCCCCGGCCAGCCGGCACGCTGCCATTGGCCCGCACCCTCACCGCGCAAAGTTCGCAGCCACGCAGGGCTGTTCTGCTGTTGCGAAGCGAGCTGCAGTGCCTGTTGTTGGAAGTCAGTCATTGGATCAGGCACCCTCGTCCTCAAGCCAGGCATAGCCCTTGGCTTCCAGCTCCAAGGCCAGATCCTTGCCGCCGGTCTTGACGATGCGTCCCGCCGCCAGCACGTGCACGAAGTCTGGCACGATGTAGTCCAGCAGACGTTGATAGTGGGTCACCACGATGAAGCTGCGCTTGCCATCACGCATGGCATTGACGCCAGCGGCCACCACCTGCAGCGCATCGATATCGAGCCCGGAATCGGTTTCGTCGAGAATGCACAGGTTCGGTTCCAGCAGCATCATCTGCATGATCTCGTTGCGCTTCTTTTCGCCGCCAGAGAAACCTTCGTTCACGCCGCGCTTCAGGAACGCGGGGTCAAGGCTGACCTTCTTCGAGGTCTCGCGGGCGAGCTTCATGAAGTCGAATGACGAAAGGTCAGGCAAACCGAGGTGCTTGCGGCGTGCATCGACCGACGCCTTGAGGAATTCCATATTGGTGACACCGGGGATCTCCACCGGATATTGAAACGCCAGGAACAAGCCTTCGCGGGCCCGCTCCTCGATCTCCAGCTCGAGCAGATTCTTGCTGTTGAACAGCACTTCGCCCGAGGTCACCTCATAACCGGGCCGCCCGGACAGGACGTTACCCAGCGTGCTCTTGCCAGCCCCATTGGGGCCCATGATGGCGTGCACTTCTCCCGGTTTGACGGAGAGACTGAGGTTGCGGAGGATGTCGGCACCCTCGACGCGGGCGTTCAAATTGTGAATCTCTAACATGCTGGAACTATTCCTGAAAAATTTCTGAATAAGATAGCTGGCACTTCAATGCTTCCGTCGTTAAACCCGTTGGTTTTAACCCCTGACTTTAACCCCTGACTTTAACCCCTGACTTTAACCAACAGACCCTTCGAGACTCACCTCAAGCAGCTTGCCGGCTTCGACGGCGAACTCCATCGGCAGCTCCTTGAAGACCTCGCGGCAGAAGCCATTGACGATCATCGACACGGCCTTCTCGGCGTCGAGCCCGCGCTGCTGACACAGGAACAACTGATCGTCGCTGACCTTGGAAGTCGTCGCTTCGTGCTCGATCTGCGCCGAGGAATTCTTGCTCTCGATGTAAGGGAACGTGTGCGCGCCACAACGATCACCGATCAGCAGCGAATCACACTGCGTGTAATTACGCGCGCCCTCGGCCCCTGCGTTGATACGCACCAGCCCGCGATACGCGCTCTGGCTGCGCCCGGCGGAGATGCCCTTGGCCACAATGGTGGAGCGGGTGTTCTTGCCGATGTGAATCATCTTGGTGCCGGTGTCGGCCTGCTGAAAATTGTTGGTGAGGGCCACGGAATAGAACTCGCCCACACTGTTGTCGCCCTTGAGAATGCAGCTGGGGTACTTCCAGGTGATCGCTGAGCCGGTCTCCACCTGCGTCCACGAAATGCGCGCATTGCGATGGCAGATGCCGCGCTTGGTCACGAAGTTGTAGATGCCGCCCTTGCCTTCCTTGTCGCCGGGATACCAGTTCTGCACTGTGGAGTATTTGATCTGCGCGTCATCCAGCGCGACCAGCTCCACTACCGCCGCGTGCAGCTGATTCTCGTCGCGCATCGGCGCGGTGCAGCCTTCGAGGTAACTGACGTAGGAGCCTTCATCGGCCACGATCAGCGTGCGCTCGAACTGGCCGGTGTTCATCTCGTTGATGCGGAAATAGGTGGATAGCTCCATCGGGCAGCGGGTGCCCTTCGGGATGTACACGAAGGAACCGTCGGAGAACACGGCCGAGTTGAGCGCCGCGTAGAAGTTGTCTTTCTGCGGCACCACGGTGCCGAGGTATTTTCTGACCAACTCCGGGAAGCGTTTGATGGCCTCACTGATGGGGCAGAAAATCACGCCGGCTTCTTCGAGTTTGGCGCGATAGGTAGTGACCACGGAGACGGAATCGATGACAGCATCCACAGCGACACCCGCGAGTGCTTCCTGTTCATGCAGAGGGATCCCGAGCTTGGCGTACATATCCAGCAGTTCGGGGTCGACTTCAGCCAGGCTCTTGGGCTTGTCGGCCATGCTCTTCGGGGCGCTGTAATAGGACAAGGCCTGGAAGTTGATGGTCGGGTAATGCACGTGCGCCCAGGTCGGCTCTTCCATTTCCTGCCAGGCGCGGAAGGCTTTCAGGCGCCACTCCAGCATCCATTCCGGCTCTTCTTTCTTTGCCGAAATGAAGCGGACGACGCCTTCATCCAGCCCCGGCTTGAGGGTGTCGGATTCGATGTTGGTGTGAAAACCCGCGGAATAGTCCTTGCGGATCAGGTTTTCGACTTGCTCTGTCACGTGTTTTCCCCGGCTTGCGGACGGAATATGGGAGGCTTTTGAGGGCCGGGATTATGAGATGCCTGAGTAAAACAGTCAAGTATTGACGACCTGCCTCAGCTCCTGTCTTGACCTTTTTTTCAGCCTTCTGCTACCGCCATCCTGTAGCACGGATTATAAGCCTTGCCACCCAGTTTCATGCGCCCTTGCGCAACGAATCCGCGTAAAAGACGATCCATTTCCAGCAATATCTGCGGATCGCCGTTCAGTAGGAAGGGCCCATACTCACGAATCATGGTGATGCCGGAGTCCTTGACGTTGCCCGCGACGATGCCCGAGAAGGCGCGCCGCAAACTGATCGCGAGTTCCGCAGCAGGCTGATCGTGGCGCAACTGCAGGGTGGCCATGCTCTGGTGACTGACCGCAAACGGGCGCTTCATCTCGGCGGGAATCTTCAACAGCCAGTTGTAGTAGAAAGCGTCGCGCGTCGCACGCCGATTGGCCGCGACCGCTGCCATCCCCTCGCGCATTGCCACAGCCACCGCCACCGGGTCATCCTCGATAATGCGATAGAAACGCCGCACCTGTTCGCCCAGCGTGCTGACGAGGAAGGCATCGATCTCCGCGAAATAGGAGCGACTGCCACCTCCGGCCGTGAAGATCAGCGGCACGGTGATGTTGGCGTTGTCAGTGTCCATTAACGTGCCCAGCAGAAACAGAATCTCTTCGAGCGTGCCGACGCCACCGGGGAACACGATGATCCCATGGCCAAGCCGCACGAATGCTTCCAGGCGCTTTTCGATGTCCGGCAGAATCACCAGATTGTTGACGATCGGGTTCGGAGACTCCGCCGCGATGATGCCCGGCTCGGTGATGCCGATGTAACGGCCCTCGCGATTACGCTGCTTGGCGTGCCCGATGGTGGCGCCTTTCATCGGCCCCTTCATTGCGCCAGGGCCACAGCCCGTGCAGATGTCCAGGCCGCGCAGCCCGAGCTGATAGCCCACGGCCTTGCAGTACAGGTACTCTTCGCGCCCAATCGAGTGGCCACCCCAGCACACCACCAGACGCGGCGGCATGCGCGGGCGCAGCAACCCTGCGTTGCGCAGGATATTGAACACCAGATTGCTGACGGTGCCGGAACTGACTGGCTCTGAATCGTGCACCGCCAGACTGTCTGGATTGGTTTGCGACATAGCGGCTTCTGTGGGTGCATAAGGCGCGCTGGACATGAAGACGATGTCACGCAACACAGCGAAGAGGTGATCCCTGACGCCATTGAGTATCTGACCGTCCACGAAAGCGCAGGCCGGCGCGTTCTTGAGGATCAGCTTGATCCCTCTGGCGCGGTGAGCGATCTCGATGGAGAAGTCGGCGTACAGTGCGAAGACCTCGGAGGCATCGTCAGTGACATCCTCGCAATTGAGGACGGCCAGCGCGCAGCGGCGAAACAATTCGTACACGGCACTGTCTCGTACGCCATTGAGACGGCTGACCTCATCCTGTGACAACAATTCGAGCGTACCGCGCGGGCTGACTTCCGCATTTACCGTTCCGGAGCTACCGGAATAGACCCCATTCGGGGTCTTCGCTGTTTCGTTCATGACGGCCTCTTGTGTTACGCTCCGCGCATCGATCACCCTGACAACACGCTTTCCATCGAACTGCCGAGGATACCATGCAGCAGCACCCACCACAGAATACCCAATCCGCCCTTGGTGAAGACCAGGAGGCCAATTACGACCTGTTTATCGCCCGCATTCAGGAAACCGGCAAGGTCTGGGGCCTGCAGGCAAAAGATGGCTGGGCGGTGTGCCCGTCACTGGAATTTGAGAATACCGATGTATTCCCCTTCTGGTCCGATGAAGCCGACGCCAGGATTCACTGCAACGAGGATTGGGCAATCTATACGCCGGCCTCGATTGCGCTGGCAGACTTTGTGGAAAACTGGCTGCCCGGCATGCACGACGATGAAGTCATGGCCGGCCCGAACTGGGACGCAGAGATGAGCGGACTGGAAGTAGAGCCTGCCGACATTGCGGAGCGCCTGGGCGCGGACTGACAGATCCTCTGATGTGGGAGCGGGCCCGCCCGCGATGAATGAGCTACTGCTGTGGGAGCGGGCCTGCCCGCGATGAAT
>CAIRBI010000324.1 GCA_903876785.1 uncultured Gammaproteobacteria bacterium | reverse complement strand
TGGCTGCAGGAGAGCCGCAAGGTGCTCCTCGAATTCGTCTACCCGGACGAGATCAAGGCCGACGTGCTGCGCAGCGAGCGCCGCAACACCCCTCTGGAGAGCTTCGCACTGGATGACGACTACATCAGCCGCATGCAGGCCATTGCGGAAGATCGGGTCACGCAGGCGGGCATGCGGCTGGCAGGTCTTATGAGTGAACTCTACGCAGTTCCCGAACCGGCAAACGATCCCGCTGTCGAATCGTTTGCGGAACCGCCCGCTGTCGGTGCCACCCCGATCAATTGATTCCTTCTATGATGAGCTCTCCACGGTTGTCGCGGAGAGCGAATTCGCTGACAATGGCGCCGTACGTTTCCCTCCGCCAACGCACCGGTGACAAGGCCTTGTCAAGTTGCGAACTGACTGCGAGTTGACTGAATCAAAACCATGACCAATAGCGTTTCTGCTGCACACACAACTGCCGGTATCGCCAATCACGAGACCCCCGCCCTTGCCCGTTTCCGGCGCATGGCCTGGATCACCCTAGCCGCCTTGTATTTCCTCATCATGGTGGGCGCCAGCGTGCGTGCATCGGGCGCGGGCATGGGCTGCCCGGACTGGCCGACGTGCTTCGGCAGCTGGATTCCACCGACGAGTGTGGAGCAGCTGCCAGCCAATTATCAGGAAATCTACGCCGACCTCGGCTATGCGGATACCGAATTCAACGTCGTCAAGACCTGGGTCGAATACCTGAACCGCCTCACGGGCGTCGCCATCGGCTTCATGATCCTGCTGACCGCCATCTACTCCTGGTCCCTGCGCAGCTACGACAGAACGATCACCATCGCGGCGGTGGCGGCCTTCTTCATGGCGGGATTTCAAGGCTGGCTCGGCTCGCGGGTGGTAGCTTCCAACCTGCAGCCGGGCATGATTACGCTGCACATGCTGATGGCGCTCGCCATCGTTGGAGCATTGCTGTTCGGGCTGGCACGGGCGCGCCGGGGCATGATGATGGCGGAGTCCGTGCAGGGGATCGACCCGCGCTTCAACAAGTGGCTGCATATCGTGCTGGCGATGACGGTGCTGCAGGTCACGATGGGAACGCAGGTGCGGGAGATGGTGGATTATCTGAATCACGTGCAGGGCGAGGAACGTTCAGCCTGGGTCGATGCACTGCCCTGGTTCTTCTATGTGCACCGCAGCTTCTCAGCAGTCGTGTTGTTCTCGAATATCTGGCTGGCCTGGCTGCTGATCAGCTCACTCGGCTGGCAGCACACGCTGACGCGCTTCACGCTGGCGATGCTCGGCGTCATCGGTCTGGCCATCGTCTCCGGCGCCACGCTGGGGCATCTGGGGATGCCCGCGTTCGTGCAGCCAATGCATCTGGTGGGAGCCTCGCTGCTGTTCGGTCTGCAGTTCCTGATCTGGATGAGCTACCGCCACGCCCGTGAGACTCTAACTGCCATTTGAGCCCCCCTGTGGGAGCCTGCCCGCACGCGATCTCCCACTCAACTTGGACGCACTGAACCCATTCCCCGCTCAGTGCGTCTGGCCATCTTCGGTTTGCTCGAACAGCAGGTCCAGCTCGCCCGGCCCGAAGTTGTATTCAGTGCCGCAGAATTCGCAACAGATCTCGACGCCGCCGCGCTCGGCAACCAACGCATCGATCTCCTCCCGCCCCATCACCAGCAATGCCCGAGCGGTGCGCTCGCGGGTGCAACTGCACTTGAAAACCAGATCATGCGGCGCGAACAGGCGCAACTCCTCCTGATGGTAGAGGCGATGCAGTATCTCGGCATTGGTCAGATCCAGCAACTCGTCATCGGTGAGCGTCCGTGCCAGCGTGGAGTAGTGATCCCAATGCTGCTCGCGCACCTCGGAGTCGGTGTGCAATTGCGCCGGCAACTGTTGCAGCAGCATGGCCGCGACGCCGTCACGATTGGAGGCAAAATAGAACTGCGTCCCCAACTGCTCCGACTGGCGGAAATACTCGTGCAGACATTCTGCCAGCGAGTTGCCTTCCAAGGTCACGACGCCCTGATAGGGCTCGCCCTTCCTGGTGTCGATCGTGATGACCAGCGTGCCATCGCGCAGCAATTCACCGAATTCGGTGCTGGTCGGCACCACCTCGTAGCGGGCAATGCCGCGCACCTCTCCGCTGCTGGTGCATTCCGCCATCATCAACGCGATCTGGCCCTTGCTGCGTACCTGCAGCACCAGACGTCCGTCGAACTTGATCGTCGTGCTCAGCAACACGCTGGCCGCCAGGAACTCACCCAGCAATCTGGAGACGACCTCCGGGTAGTTCTTGCCGTGCACTGTGTCGATGTAAGTCTTGTTGAGTCTGACGAGCTCGCCGCGGATATCCGCATTCTCGAAGATGAAGCGCTGGCTGCTGTCGTGGGCGTGTCCGGTTGTCGTCATGGTGTTATGCCTTGGTTCAGATGAGGTTGGTGCTGCCGTGCGAGCGCGCATTGTACAGCATTGGCCACCAGACACCGCCCGCAGCCTCAGGCCCGCATTGAGATTGCCGTCCATGGCGCCGGATTATTCACGCACGATCCGTGAGGGTACGCGCAGAAGGTATGGACATTCGTCCCGATTCTGTCTATTTTCCTTGGCAATCGCGCCACTCGGCGCTCCCGTTATCCTTTTTGCCAGAGCAGACCGAAGCAATGAAAAGATCTGTGAACACACTATTGGAAGGCGCATTGCGCACCACCTTCGCCGTCAGCCTGCTGTTGCCACTGACAGCCCTGCAGGCGCAATCACCCGACACCCCGGCCGGCTGGACCATGCCCCGCACTGAGTACGGGCATCCCAACCTGCAGGGCATGTGGGGCAACCGCACGCAGACACCGATGGAGCGCCCCGAAGCACTGGGCGAGCAGCGCACCTACACCGAGGCCGAGGCCCTGGCCCTGGAGCAGTCCCTGCATGCCTCCGAGGCCGGTAAACCTACTGTGTTGGACCCCAACCGTGAAGCCCCCGAAGAAGGCCAGCGCATCGGTCAGGAAGCCGAAGCCGATTATTCCGATGTCGGCACGGTCGTGACAAGAATCAACGGCGAATATCGCACCTCCCTCATTGTCGACCCACCCAATGGTCGCTATCCCTTCGTCGAAGGTGGCCGCCAGAAGGACATTTACGGACAGTGGCGCGCCCAGGGCTTCGGCGAGTTCGACGGCCCGGAGATCCGTCCCGGTGGCGAGCGCTGCCTGCAGGCCATCGGCACCACGCCGCCAATGGCGCTGCTGCCTTACAACTCCAACGTGCAGATCGTGCAGAACAAGGATTACGTCATGATTCTTGGCGAGATGGTGCACGACGCCCGCATCATCCGTCTGGATAGCGAGCATCAGCCCTCGCACATGAAGGTCTGGTTCGGCGATTCGATCGGGCACTGGGAAGGCGACACGCTGGTCGTTCATTCCACCAACTTCCACCCGCAGAACTCCAACAACCGTGGCATCTTCTCCACACAGATCGAGGTGGATGAACGCTTCACCATCATCAACGACACCGAAATCTACTACACCTACACCGTGACCGACCCGGAGATCTACACGCAGCCCTACACCGTGGAGATGAAGCTTTATCACCTGCTGCCGGGCGAGACGATGTACGAATTTGCCTGCCACGAGGGTAATTACTCGATGGAGATCATCCTGCGCGGTGCCCGCCAGCAGGAGCACGATGCACGACTCGCAGAGGAAGCAGCGCAGTGAGAACAGCCTTGAGCCTGGCCATCGCGGCCGCCCTTCTGAATGTCTCCCTCGCTGCTCAGGCCGCTGAAGGCAGCGCTGGCTGGCAGATACCCCGCACCGAGTACGGGCACCCCAATCTGCAGGGCTCCTGGACCAACACTACGCTGACGCCGATTGAGCGCCCCGTTGAACTTGGCGAACAAAAGGCCTACACCGAGGCAGAGGCGCTGACGCTGGAGAATGCCGCCCGTGACTTTGAAAGACAGAAGGCCGAGCCACTGGACGCCGACCGCGCACCGCCCCCCGTTGGCGGCGCGATAGGCCAGGAAGCCGACATCAACTTCAGCGACGTCTTCACCAATGTCCTCAAGGTGCGCGGCGAATACCGCACGTCGATGATCGTCGACACGGCCAACGGCCGCTTCCCGTTTCGCGAGGATGGCCGTAAACAGGACATCTACGCCAAATGGACCGCGCAGGGGCTGGGCCCCTCCGACGGCCCCGAGGCTCGCACACCTGGCGATCGCTGCCTGTCACGCGGCATGCCGCCGATGACGGTCACGCCCTACAACAACAACTACCAGATTGTGCAGAACAAGGACTACGTGATGCTGATGGGCGAGATGGTGCACGACGCGCGCATCATCCGCCTGGACAAGGAGCATTTCCCCGGCGACGGCAAGAACTGGCTGGGCGATTCCGTCGGCCGCTGGGAAGGCGACACGCTGGTGGTACACACGAAGAATCTGCACCCCCAGCTGTCGCACTTCCGCCTGATCTCCACCGATCAGCTGGAACTGACCGAGCGGTTCGAAATCGTCGCAGAGAACGAGATTCTCTACACCGTCACGGTGACCGACCCGCAGGTCTACACGCAGCCCTTCACCGAAGAGATCACCCTCATGCGCAAGGCGCCCGAGGACCTCATTTACGAATACTCCTGCCACGAGGGCAACTACGGCCTGGAAGGCATCCTGGCCGGCGCCCGCCGCCAGGAGTGGGATGCCCGCAACTGACAGTGTGTGAACCTGCCTCTATGTGCACCTGCGTCTGTGGGAGCGAGCCTGCTCGCGATTGGAACCGGCACTGTACCTAGATCAGAAATCGCGTGCAGGCACGCTCCCACAATTGGTGCATTAATTTTCCTTTGTGTTGCAGCGAACAGAACTCCCCCGGCAATGGGGCTACCTTGGCCACAGTCACCCAATACCAAGGAGCCTATGTATGAAGATCTCAAAACTGCTGAGAAAGCCCGCTGTATTCGCCGTTGTTGTCGCGCTGTCTGCGGCTGGCATCCACGCTCCGGTCATGGCCGGAACGATTGATACGCCCGAAATTGCGATGCAGGCAGAACTGCAGATGCAGCGAGACGACGTGCGTTCCATCATGGCGCGTGCCGATGTGCGCGACATGCGCTGGGCGGAGACGGGGCTGGTGAGTGCAGAGCTGATTACGCCGCGATACGGTACTGTGGGAGCGGGCAATTCTGTGGGAGCGGGCCTGCCCGCGATGAATTGACGCATGCGTTTCAATCAATCGCGAGCAGGCTCGCTCCCACAGTCAGAACCAGTTACTCCGCATACAACAAGCTGTAACCCAGCGCCTGCGCGCGCGTCGCCGCGATTACTCCGGCCGGCACCAGGCGTGCATTCGGAATCAAGCCAGCCTGCAGCTCCGCAAACACCGCGTCGGGAGTAGATCCAGTCGCGTTGGCAATGGCGCCCGCCATGCGGCGAGTGGCGCGGCCGCAGACTGCAAACTGCACGCCCATTTCCACCACGTCGGGAATCGAGTGCTGACCATTGTTGCCAGCGCGCACCTTCATGGGATTCGTCACGGGCACCGGATCGGCATTGCGCATGAGGATCGAACCGTACTTGGCCCAGATCGCGTCGTCGTAGCCATACGGAGTGGAGAGATGGCGGAAGCAGACCACCAGCGCATAGTCCGACGCCTGACCTTCGTACTCACTGATGTGGGATTCAATAACGTTGCCTGCATTCCATAATGCTGTCGGGCCGCCAACCATGGTGGATGAATCCACAAACACGCGCTGTGCGCCCGGCAGCTCGGCGAGCCACGCATCTTTCGGATGAGGCGCTGCCTGACTTCCTGCACCACCCGTCTGGGCCGACGCTGGTCTGGCACCTGCCGCAAGGCCCGCTACCGCGGCCATGCTGAGGCCCGTCAGAAGGGCACGGCGGCCCAGCATATTCTCTTCAATGTCTTGCATTTTTCCTCTCCTGTCAGGTTGGCGATACGATCGTTTTAAATCACACTTTTTCGTTGGAAACCCCGTTGTAGATATTGTCCTGCAAGGACTCAAGCGTGACTTGCCCGCTCAGCCCCATGGTATTCAGCAATTGCCGCTGCCGCGCATTGACCAGCAGCACCAGCTGCTTTCCGCGCACTGCCATCTGCGCCGCCTCGCGTGAAAAGAAGTCCACCGCGGACTGGTCGATGTGCGTGGTGTATTGCAAATCCACTGTCATATTTTCGTCAACGTGGCGATGAAATTCTTCGGTCAGTTGCGAGATCGAGGCGAAGAACAGCGCGCCCTTGATTCTCATCACAGTGCCGGATGGCTTTTCTTCGAGATTCAATTCCAGCTGGCTGATGCGCAGCATGAAGACGCTGACAGATAATACGACGGCTGCCACCACTCCCGTCGCCAGACCGAAGAACATGATGCTGACGAAGGTCGCCAGGTAGATGATCAGCTCAGAGCGTACCTGCGCATAATGCTTGATGTCGAGCCACTTGATCATGTCGACGCCAACGATGAAGAGAGTACCGGCCATCGCCGCCATGGGCATGTAAGTCAGAATCGGCCCAAGCAAGGTAATGAGCACCAGCACGAAGCCAGAAGCAGCGATGCCCGAAAGAGGCGTCCTGGCACCCAGCCGCTGATTGACCTTGGTGCGATTGAAGCTGCCTGCGCCTGCGAAGCTGGAGAAGAACGGCGCGAGGAAATTGGCAACCCCCTGCGCATACACCTCTTTGTCGAGATCGATATCCTGATCGGTCTCCATCTTCAACTCCCGCACAATCACCAGTGACTGCGCCAGACCAATGAAGGCTATCGCCACGGCATAGGGGATCAGCGTGGTGCTGATCATCAGGTATTCCATATTGAGCGTGGGCACGTTCAAAGGCAGCCATTGCAACGGCATGCGCCCCAGATATTCCAGCTCCGTCACCGGCTGCGGCCAGATGAAGGCGACCAGCAGTCCACTCACGTAGCCGGCACACAAGGCAATCAGAAGAAAATAGCGCGGTGAATAGCGCCGTCCGAGATGGCCCGCCGCGATGGTGCACAAGCCGATGCCCAGGCTGTAGGGGCTCACGAGGTCCATCGCATCGCTGGCGATGACGTAAAGCTTCTCGTAGAAGAAGGTCGTGCTGAATGAGGAAAGCCCGAGGATGCTGTCCAGCGCGGTCATGACAATCAGGAACCCAGCCCCGGCGGAGATGCCCGAGATCGCTGCAGGCGAGATGTATTGAAAGATGCGACCTGCGCGCAACAGCCAGAACAACAGTTGAATGAGCCCAACCATCATGCAGAGCAGAAACACGAAGTCCACGTACACCGGACTGCCCCGTCCCGCCAGCGGCAGCACTGCTGTGCCGATGAGGATCGCCACGGCCGTATTGGGCCCGCTCATCATCGATGAGGTTCCCAGCACACTGGCAAACAGCGTCACGAAGATGGCGCAGTACAGGCCGTATTCCGGCTGCATGCCAGCCAGATAGGCAAACGTAATGCCCTGAGGAATCACCAGCGCTGCCCCAATCAACCCTGCCACCAACTCCGTGCGCCATTGCCCCGGGTTGCGGCGCCAGGCAAACGAAGGGGTGGCTTCCTTGAGGAGTTGGGAGATCAATTGAAAATGTCTTCCACTAACTTGAGGAATTTGCTCTGCCCGGGATCGGCGGGCCGCAGATGCAGGTTGAGATAGGCCGAGACATCGAGCGCCTGCTGCTGTGTCAGCGTGCGGCCATTGCCCAGTGGCATGTTGGCCCAGATGAACCCGGCCGCCTCCTGAATGCGATTCATGCCGGCGCCGCTGTTGTACGAGTCCAGCCCCCACACCGGTGGCACATCCCCGATTCCATCGCCCTGCTCGCCGTGACAACTCGCGCATTGCTCCATGTAGACCAGCCTGCCGTTGGCAGGATTGGGGTCATAGCCGGTGTCTTCCAGAGTCGGCACACCGCGCCCCTCCGGCTCGACGCCCATCACCTGTCCCTGCGAGAGGTAGCTGATGTAGGCGGCGATGGCCAGCACTTCCGGCGCGTCCTCCGGCGGCATGATGCCATCCATGCTGTACAGGAAACATTCGCGGATACGCAGGCCAATGCCGTTGCGCTTGCCGTTCTTGGCGCGCCACTTCGGGTACATACCGGCCACATTCAGCGGCAGGGCGTCCTTCTGCGTGCCCGCTTGCAGGTGGCAGTTGGTGCAGTTCAAGGCGTTGCCGACATAGCGACTGGCGTGCTTCTGGCTGTCGGTGATGATCTCGTAGCCATGGACGACGTTGGAATAGTAGTCGTCCAGAAAGGGCTCCTGGAGCAACTGCTCGATTGTGGGTTGAGTTTGTTGGGCGTGAGCGACACTCATCTGCAAAAGCAGCAGCAGAACAACGAAGATATTGAGCTTAGCCATAACCATTGGTTCTTAGGTAATAGCCCAGCATTCTAAGCAAGGTCGAACACAATGAAAATGACACAGCGCAAACTTGCTGCAGAATGCCTGTGGGAGCGGGCCAGCCCGCGGGTGAATTAGGCGTTCGTTTCAAAAAAATCGCGGGCAGGCCCGCTCCCACAGGGCATCATCATTAGCCTCGCAGGACGATTCTGCCTTGTGCTTTGCCCGCCTTCAGATCGGCCAGCGCCTGCGTGGCCTGGGCCAGCGGGCGCTCCTCGATGCGGATCGGGGCGATGCGGCCGGCGCGCACCAGTGCCATGAGTTCGGCCATCTCCTGCAGGCTGCCGACGTAGCTGCCCTGGATGATGCGCGCATTCATCGGGATGAACGGCAGCGGGATGTTCAGCGCGCCGCCGTAAAGCCCTACGATCACAAGCTTGCCGCCCTTGCGCAGGCAGGACAATCCGAAACCTGTCGAGGCCTCGGCGCCCACAAAGTCCAGCGCGGCGAAGACGCCGCCGTCGCTCAGTTTTTTGATCGCCTTGATCTGCTCGCGGTCAGAAGAATCAAACACCCGGCTGGCACCGAAATCTTTCGCAGCTTCACGCTTGCGAGGGTCGATGTCGGCGACCAACGGGTCGATGCCCATCGACAACGCGATCTGCACCGCCATCATGCCGACACCACCAGCGCCGATGATCAGTACTTCGTCGCCTTCGACACGATCGGCAATCTTCTTCAGCGCGCTGTACGCCGTCAGTCCCGAGCAGGCATAGGTGGAGGCGAGCGCGTCGTCGATTGCGCCCTTGTCGAACAGGTAACGACTGTGAGGGACGAGCACATGATCCGCGAAGCCACCGGGCATGACGGTGCCGAGCCCACGGCCCGGCGTGCACAGATGTTCTTCGCCACGGCGACAGGACGCACACTCACCGCAGCCGATCCAAGGGTAGACGACACGACCATCGCCGATGCGCGCATCTGTCACCTCCGGCCCCACGGCCACCACTTCGCCGAAGATTTCGTGGCCCAGCACGAGACCGGGGCGCCCTACTTCCAGACGCTTGTCATTGCCGAGATTGAAGACACCTTCGTGCAGATGAATATCGGAGTGGCAGACGCCGCAAGCCAGCATCTTCACGAGGATCTCGGTGCCTTGCGGCACTGGCGTGGGTGACTCTTTCGCCACTAGCGCTGCACCGGGGGTTGTCGTCTCGTATGCAATCATGTCAATAGATCCCCTGTGGGAGCGGGCCTGCCCGCGATTGAGATTGTGCTTCAGATATCGCGGGCAGG
>CAIRBI010000323.1 GCA_903876785.1 uncultured Gammaproteobacteria bacterium | reverse complement strand
GTGCAGCGCGGCCGCACGGAGATCAATCGCGATCTCGATCTGCAGTCGGCGTTTCGCCTCTCGGCAGTGCCGCATTTTCAGCAGCTGGTGAAGAGCGTCGGTGCGCAGCGCATGCAGGGATTCATCAATGCAGTGGGCTATGGCAATCGCGACATTTCCGGTGGCATCGACACCTTCTGGCTGACCGGTGGATTGCGGCTTTCGCCACGGCAACAGGTCGACTTTCTCGTGCGCATGTATCGCAACGAGCTGCCTTTCTCAGAGCGGAGCATGACGGCGGTGAAGGAAATGATGGTTACGGAGGAAGGCGACGGTTATGTGCTGCGCGCCAAAACCGGCTGGGCCACGTTGGAGAATCAGGACAACACCGGGTGGTGGGCAGGCTGGGTTGAAAAAGAGGGTAATGTCTACTTCTTCGCCTCATTGCTGCACGCCAATGCCCCTGCGGAAAGCTTCGGCCCTGCCCGGCAGAGTGTGGTGAGAGAGTCTCTGACCCACTTGGACGTTCTTCCCCCGGCACCGTCGCTGTAAGAAAGTCCGGCGCCATCCGTACTCTTGCTTGGTGATTCCACCATACTAACGATTTCAGGATTTCAGGACGATGTTCAAACCCGCTTCGCCACGCCTTGCTACATGCGCACTCATCGCCACAACCTCTGCGCTCTTGAGTGCCGGAGCTCACGCCCAGATCACGGAGACTGTTCCAGCGACTGCTCAGAAGCAGGTGCGTGCGGTGCGTGTCGCGACGCCTCCGGTCATCGACGGCAGAATGGACGACGCGGTCTGGCAGCAGGCCGAGGTTATCACCGACTTTCATCAGATACGCCCTGGGAATCAGACTGAACCCAGCGAGCGCACCGAGGTGTATGTGGTCTATGACGATGACGCGATGTATATCGCGGCGCGCATGTACGACAGCGAGCCCGATCTGATCGCTGCACCGGTGATTCGCCACGGGCAGGGGATGGGCTCGGACGACCGGCTGGTGGTGATACTCGACCCCTTCAATACGCAGCGCACCGGCTACCGCTTCGAGACCAATCTCAATGCCGCGCGCCATGAGGCGTTGTACACCAGCGTCAACTCGTTTCAGATCGAGTGGAACACCATCTGGGACACCGCTACCAGTGTCGATGGCAACAGCTGGATCGCCGAACTCGAGATTCCTTTCAAGTCGCTGCCCTTCGATGCGAGCATCGACACCTGGGGCTTCAACTTCGGGCGCGGCATTCGTCGCCGTGGTGAGGAAATGGCATGGGTATCCTACAACCGCACCTACAACCCCAGCATTTCGGGACTGGTGACAGGCCTGGAAGGCATGGATCAGGGCGTGGGGCTGGACCTGGTGCCATCGTTCTCCACCAGCCGCAACAAGAACTTCTCGCTCAATACCACCAACTCGCAGACCGACCCCTCGCTGGACGCGTTCTATCGCCTGACGCCGTCGCTTAACGCTGCGCTGACGCTCAACACGGACTTCTCGGCCACCGAGGTGGATAACCGTCAGGTCAACCTGACCCGCTTCAACCTGTTCTTCCCGGAGAAGCGCGACTTCTTCCTGAATGACTCCGACCTGTTCCAGTTCGGCAGCATCGGCGGGGGCTTCGGCAACTCGGCGGAGTCGCGCGCGGCAAGGGAGAATGCGCGGCCCTATTTCTCGCGCAAGCTGGGCCTTAGTCAGACCGGCGCGCCAGTGGACATCGAGTACGGCGGGCGCATCAGTGGCCGCGTGGGGCGCTGGAACATCGGCACGCTGGCCATCAAACAGGATGAATTCGGCACGGTGAATGCCTCCAATCTGTTCATCGGGCGCGTGTCAGCCAACGTCATGGCAGAGTCCAGCGTCGGCATGATCTTCACCGACGGTGACCCGGCTTCGAACCGCGACAACTCGGTATACGGGCTGGACTTCCGTTACCAGAACACGCGTCTGGCGGGTGGTCAGACCATAGAAGGCGATGCGTGGTATCAGCGTTCCGACACGCCGGGCCGGAATGGCGACGATGCAGCCTATGGTCTGACACTGCGTTCGCCCAACAACACCGGGCTGCGCGGCGGCATCGGCTTCAAGGAAGTGCAGGCGAACTTCAATCCGGCAATGGGCTACATCAACCGCGCCAATATTCAGGATTACACGGCCGATGTGGGTTACACGCATTTCTTCCGCGACAGCTTTCTGCAGACCGCCTATACCGGCATCGATGCCCAGAAGGTGAACGTGATTGGTGGCGGCCTGCAGAGTCAGGTGCTGGCCTTTCGCCTGTTGGAGCTGGACACCAATTCCCGCGACCGCGTGAGCTTTCAATATCAGACCAACAAGGAAATGGTTCGCAATGCTTTCGCTGTCTACAACGCACCGGACAGGCGCGTGCTGATCCAGCCAGGCAATTACTCTTTCAATGAAAGCACTGTGGCGTTCAACACTGCCGGGCAACGGGAATTCTCGGGCCGTTTCAGCATGACCCAGGGCGATTTCTACAATGGCGAGCGCAACAATCTCAACGGCTCGGTGTCGTGGACGCAGTCACGCAATTTCGTCATGTCGATGAGCTATGACTGGAACGACATCACACTGCCGCAGGGCGACTTCATCACGCGCCTGACCTCACTCTCTACGCAGGTCGCGTTTTCGTCCACGCTGTACTGGGTGAGTCTGGTGCAGTATGACAATTTGTCAGAAGAAGTTGGCGTGAATACCCGCTTGCAATGGGTGCCGCGTGCGGGACAGGAGGGTTTCATCGTGCTCAATTACAATCTGCAGGACAAAGACAAGGACAATTCCTTCGAGTCGGCGACGTCGGATCTGAGCGTGAAGTTCAAGTACACGCTACGTTTCTAAGCATGGACAGGAATGACAGCATGAAAATCTTTGTCTCCATCGCCTGCTTCATCGACAGCGATGTCGTCAACACCGTCAACGATCTGTTTCGTCAGGCGAAGTTTCCCGGGCGCATCAGCGTCGGGGTCTGCCTGCAGTATGCGCCCGAGCTTGCTGGAGAGCATGGCGAGGGTGCTGACGAGTTTGCCGCGCTGGACACCATCGAACGGGTGCGTGTCGACAAGCTTCATTACACCGAAGCACGCGGTCCGATCTACGCCCGCTATCGCTGCGAGCAACTGTTGCGCGATGAAGATTTTTTTCTGCAGATTGATTGCCACAGTCGTTTCTTTGCGGATTGGGACGAAATACTGCTGGAAGAGTTTGCGCGCTGCCGGGAGGTTAGCGACAAGGTCGTCATTTCTCATTACCCGATCTCGATTACGGAAATGGACAATCCAGAACGACTGAATATGATTGGCAGAATAAATCGTTTTCGCGAAGTCAGCGCAGGCGATATCAAGATGCACGGGACGCTGGTGCCGATTCCGACCAGCCCGTTATCCGGCTTCGGAATCAGCGCGGCCATGTTGTTCATGGAGTCATCCGTCAAGCGCGCTCTTCCCTACGATGCCAACCTGCATAACGGTTTGCATGCAGCGGAGCAGTTTCTCTATTCCGCCAGGCTGTGGACGGCAGGCTATGATTTCATGGTGCCGACACGTCATGCTCTGGCTACGGAATATCTCTCGAACCGCGATCGTATTCCTGATCCAGCGTGGCAACATTACTGCAGTGAGTACAACAAGTGGCGATTGAAAACCTGGACTAAAGTGAAATACTACCTTGAGCTGGATGATCTCGTTCAGGTGGATGAAAGCTATCAAATGGACGTGCGCGAGAATCGTGCGCGTTTTGCACCCGGGACGACAAGAGCGCTGGTTGACTACTATCGGTTTGTCGGGCTGCACGCCGAGTTGGTTAAATACTTTCCCTTCTATGTGCAGCGATACGCGTAGATTTTATTTTTACAATACGTGATGGACCTTCCGCGCTATTCGCTATCCGGCACGATGCGATTGATCTGCATGTCGCAGATGTCACGCCGCACCAGAAACCTGAAGCGTTCCAGGTCTGGCTGCAGAAGCGCCTCCTCTTCGGCGAACAGGAACGACACCACGACATAACGTTTCCCTTTGCCTATTTCCTTCACTTGGTGGTACAGCGAGCCTGGAAATATGATTGCAGAGTATTTTGGTGCATGCACGATGGTCTCGTTATATTCGGGGAACATCACGCCTCCCCCTTCGAAATCATCGTTCAGAATGAGTGTCATGGCGTAGCGACGATGCAGATGCGGGAATATCGTGTCGCGATGCCTGCCGAAGGTCCCACCCACTTGCGAGTCGTAGCAGCAGACCTTGTAGGTCTCGCGGTGACTGATATCCGAATAGAACACTTTTCTGATCTCGGGAAGCATGGACTTGCTGAGTTTGTTATCGAGCTCCAACTCAAGGTCCATAGGGGGGTGAATATGGGCGCGCGATTTGTAACTGCCTGAGTTGATTTCGGCCTTGTCCTGATTGTTGTCGAGGTATGCGATCAAGCGTTGCGCCAGAGTTTCGGAAATGACATCCGGGACGATCAGCAGTGGTGCCGGGATATTGCGCACAGCGAGAGTGCTTTGCGGAGGGATCTGCGCAATCAGTTCAGCGAAACTATTACCAACACAGGCGTTGATCAACTTCAGATTTCTGTCGCATAGAAAGACTCCGAATTTTGCCTCCGGCGGCATGAACAGTTTGTATACATGGGGGTCATGAAAGATTCGATCATTGCTTGTGGCCACCGGTTTGTCGCTGATTACATGCGTGTAATAGCCCCTGCTCACCCTCAAAGTAGCTTCGATCTCAGTCTCTGACAAGTTTGCGTCGATGAAGATGAGAAGGTTGTGGTAGCTCGCCATTACCTGCATGTCCAGCTTGCGCTCACCGTGCAGAATGTAGAAGTACGGGACGTAATCCCCCACCTCCAGTCGACTGGAGTATTGAAGGCCATTCTGACGCGGGGTGGCTTCGAGCTTCATCGATTTTCCTTGTGCCGGGCGTGATCAGAGTCTTGAAGAGTGTAATCCGGGAGAAGCCAATTGGAAATCGCGAACACGCACTCAAGCAGACGACGTCAAAGTCGCGATCGTGTTCACACAAATGGAAATTCTATTGTTCTGACTCATTATATTCTCGCGTTGGTGGCTGTAGACTGATCTGGAATCATGCGGGCTTTCGTTAATCAGGAGATGAGTATGACGATGAAGAAACGACTGATCAGTAGCGCAATTGTGGCTGTCATGTGTGGGCTGTATCTGCCGGTTGCCTCGGCACAGTTGCCTCCGCTGCCTGGCGGAGCGACCACACCGCCACCGGGTGATACTACCAAGCCTCCCACTGGCAGTACGACAACGCCTCCTCCAGGAGGGGTGACTATACCTCCTCCGGGTGGAACGACTACTCCACCGCCAGGTGGAACAACTACACCTCCCGGGGGGACGGCCTTGCCGCCCCTGCCCGCACCGCCGACTGACTTCACCAACGTCAAGCCGACGGACTTTTTCCAGCAGTTCAAACCATCGGATTTCTCCGGATTTACGGGGGCGACGCTGGACAACATGAAGCCGGAGTTCATGCAGAGCTTCACGCCGGAGCACATTGCCAACCTGAAACCGGAGTCTATCGGGGCTCTCGACAAGAGCCAGTTCCAGAATCTGGCACCCACAGCGATGACTGGCTTCAGTGCAGAGCAGCTGCAGAAGCTTGATCCAAGCGTGATGTCCGG
>CAIRBI010000322.1 GCA_903876785.1 uncultured Gammaproteobacteria bacterium | reverse complement strand
TGGACGCTGGTGTTTACCTTGCTGCTGGGCACACCGGTATTGAGCCTGTTCGGCTCCATCGGCGTGGCGTTGACGGTGGGGCTTGGCAGCCGCGGTCTGATTCTGGCGGTAATCGTTTTACCGCTGACGGTGCCGGTGCTTATAATCGGCGCGAAGGCGGTGGCGGATGTGAGCCTAGGCCTGCCATTGGGCATGCACTATGCGTTACTCGGGGCGATTCTCGCCATGTCGCTGAGTCTGGCGCCGCTGGCCTCTGCCGCGGCCTTGAAGATCAGCGTCAACTGACTGAATTGTCGCGTATTGGTGTGCTTGAAGAGTGTTTGAAGTGTTTGAAGAGCGCACAAGAAGAGCGCACAAGAAGAGTGCGCAGGTAGTTACAAAACGTAACAGGGGTGATCTGACCCCTGTGTTATATTCGGCCGAGAAACGACGGATACGAGTGAGCGGATATGTGGTTGTGGTTCTCTAAATTAGGCTCGCCCAAGTGGTTTTACGAGCTGACCACCAAGTGGCTGCCCTGGCTGGTGGTGTTCATGGCGGTGAGCATGACCGTCGGTCTGGTGTGGGCGCTGTTGTTCGTGCCCGAGGATTATCAGCAGGGCTTTACCAACCGGATTTTTTACGTGCACGTCCCCGTGGCGTCCATCTCGCTGGCCAGCTTTCCGCTGATGGCCGTGGCCGGTGTCATTACCATGGTGTGGAAGATGAAGCTGGCCGACATGGTGGCCAAGTGTGCAGCGCCCATCGGCGCCTGGTTTACGGCGGTCGCGCTGATTACCGGCGCGGTCTGGGGGCAGCCCACCTGGGGCACCTGGTGGGTGTGGGATGCGCGCCTCACGTCGTTGCTGCTGCAGTTCTTCCTGCTGATCGGCGTGATTGCCCTGCGCTCTGCCATCGAGAGCCCCGATGCGGCGGCGAAAGCCTGCGCGCTGCTTGCGGTTGTCGGCGCTATTAATGTTCCCATCATAAAATACTCGGTAGAGTGGTGGAACACGCTGCACCAACCGGCCACTGATCTGACGATGAACGAGAATGGCGCGAACGGCCCGGAGATCTGGGTGCCGCTGTTGATCATGATCGCTGCGGTCTACTGCTTCTTCGCTGTCAGCCTGATTCTGGCGACCCGCAATGAAATTCTTATGCGTGAACGCCGATCTCAGTGGGTGATGGATATCGTGGCCAAGGCAAAGGTTTAACAACCAAAGGTTTAACAGAATGTTCGATGGTATTGTGTTTTCCAGTGTGAGCGAATTTCTGCAGATGGGCACCTATGCCGTCCATGTGTGGACCGTCTACGCGGTGTTCGCTGTTTTCATATCTGTGAATCTTTATCTGCCCCTGGTGCAGCGCAGGCAGTTCATCCGCGAGCAAAAGCGACGTGCCCAGCGCGACGCTCAGATGGGTAAGGTCAGTACTGACCAAAACGCAGGTCAAGCGGACGCCAGTGTCGTCCCAGGAGAGAGTGAATGAAGCCTCATCGACGCAAGAAACTGACGATCATCGCCTTTATTGCGACGGGCCTGAGTGTCGCGATTGGCCTGTCCCTGTATGCACTCAGCAACAACATCGATCTATTCTTCACCCCCACACAGGTCGCGGCGGGTGAGGTTGCCACGGGGCAGCGCATTCGCATCGGCGGCATGGTCAAGGAAGGCTCCGTGGTGCGCAACGAGGAATCGCTGCACGTGGAATTCATCGCCACCGATTACAACAACGACCTGCAAGTACGCTATGACGGTATCCTGCCCGACCTGTTCCGCGAGGGGCAGGGTGTGGTAGCCGAAGGCATGGTGGCTGACGGCGTCTTCCAGGCAAGCCGTGTGTTGGCCAAGCACGACGAAAATTACATGTCCGTGGAAGTGAAGGCGGCAATGGATGCGGCTGAGAAAGACCGCGCCGACGCAGTTCCTGCAGGAGAGAGCAATGGTTCCTGAACTGGGTCATCTGACGCTCATTCTCTCGTTTTGTTTGTGCGTGATCCTGGGAACGCTCCCGCTGATCGGCGCAAGTACCGGCAACCGGCTGTGGATCGGGCTGGCGCGGCCGCTTACGGCGGGCGTGTTCGTATTCCTTACCATGAGTCTGCTGGTCCTCGGCTACAGCTTCGTGACTGATGACTTCTCGGTGTCCTTCGTGGCTCAGCACTCCAATTCGCTGCTGCCTATTCAATACAAGATTACTGGAGTATGGGGCGGCCATGAAGGCTCGTTCCTGTTCTGGACCTGGATGCTGTCCGGCTGGATGCTCGCCGTGGCCATCTTCAGCAAGGCGATGCCGGATGATTTCGTGGCGCGTGTGCTCGGCGTGATGGGGCTGATCGGCGCGGGCTATACGCTGTTCATGATCGCGACTTCCAACCCGTTTGATCGCATTCTGCCGCTTTCGCCCCCGGACGGGGCTGACCTGAACTCTGCGCTGCAGGATTTCGGCTTCATCATTCATCCGCCTTCGCTGTACATGGGTTACGTCGGCTTCTCGGTCGTGTTCGCGTTTGCGATTGCAGCACTGCTTAGCGGTCGGCTCGATTCGGCGTGGGCACGCTGGTCGCGCCCCTGGGCCAATGCGGCGTGGGCGATTCTGACCATCGGGATTGCGCTGGGCTCCTGGTGGGCTTATTACGAACTGGGCTGGGGCGGCTGGTGGGCCTGGGACCCGGTCGAGAACCCGCCAATGATCACCTGGTTGCTGGGCACGGCGTTGATGCATTCGCTGGCGGTGACTGAAAAGCGTGGCGTGTTCAAGAGCTGGACCGTGCTGCTGGCCATCATGGCGTTCGCCGCGAGCCTGCTCGGTACCTTCATCACCCGCTCTGGTCTGCTGACTTCTGTGCATGCGTTCGCCAGCGATCCGACGCGCGGAGTCTACATTCTGGGCTTCCTCGGCTTCGTGGTCGGTGGTTCGCTGCTGCTGTTTGCCCTGCGCGCACCGCTGATGAAGAGCGAGTTCGGTTTTGCAGCCGTCTCGCGTGAAGTCTTCCTGCTGGCCAACAACATCATTCTGGTGGTCGCCAGTGCCGCGATCCTGCTCGGCACGCTGTACCCGATGGTTTATCAGGCTGTCTCTGGCGGCGAGTTGCTGTCGGTCGGCCCGCCTTACTTCAACATGATCTTCGTGCCGCTGATGGGGATACTCGTGCTGTTCCTGGCACTCGGATCGATCAGTCGCTGGAAGAAGACCTCCGTGCAATATCTGCGCAAGCAACTCGGTATCGTAGCCATTGCCAGTGTGCTGTTGGGAGTGGTGCTACCGCTCGTAGTGACTTTCGAGTTCAACTTCGGCGCCAGCATTGCCATCATGCTGGGGCTGTGGATCATTCTCGGTATCCTGCAGGATATCCGCATCAAGATCAGCAACAAGGGCTCGACTCTGGTTGGGCTCAAATCACTGGCTACCAGTTACATCGGCATGCAGATCGCGCATCTTGGATTTTCCACGATCCTGCTCGGGGCCGCCCTGACCAGCATCTACAGTATCGAGAAGAGCGTTTTGCTCGATGCTGGCGAGACGGTAGACCTCGGTGCCTATGAATTCGTGTTCCAGGGTACAGAGCCAGTGCAGGGGCCAAACTTTGTGGGCGATCGCGCGACGTTCCAGGTCATCAAGAATGATCGGTACCAGCGTGATTTGCACCCCGAGAAACGCGTGTATACCCAGAGCGGCAGCCCATCCACGGAGATGGCGATCGATGCCGGCTTTTGGCGCGACCTGTTCATCACGCTGGGCGAACCACGCGAGTCCGGTGCCTGGTCGATGACCATCTACATGAAGCCCTTCGTCCGCTGGGTGTGGCTGGGTGCCATCCTGATGGCGCTTGGGGCTGTGGTGGCGGTGCTGGACAAACGCTATCGCCGACTCAAAGTCAGAACGCTTGCTGGTGAAACGGCGGAGCAGGCTGGCGAAGTCAGACCGTCTGGAAAGTCCGACGAGAGTCTGCGCCCGGTTTCGAATTGAACGTACTGTTATTGAATGAACATGCATAAGGTTGGTTGACGAATCATGTCCAGATTGAAATTGTTCATCCCGGTTGGGGTTTTTGTGCTGCTGGCGCTGCTGCTCTGGCGCGGGCTCTATCTGGACCCGCGCACGCTGCCGTCGGTGCTGATCGACAAGCCGCTGCCCGAATTCGAACTGCCGACTGTGGAGCAGGCTGATCGCATGATCTCCAAGGCCGATCTGCCGAAGGAGCCATTCCTGCTGAACATCTGGGGCAGCTACTGTCTGCCTTGCCTGCAGGAGAACCCGATTCTGAAAGCGGCTGCGGAGAAGGATGTGCTGCCGATCATCGGCATCAACTACAAGGACAAGACCAACCTGGCGCAGATGTGGATGGATGACAACGGCAGTCCATTTGACTTCAGCATTGTGGACGCCGACGGTCGCCTGGGGATCGATCTGGGCGTATATGGCGCCCCCGAAACCTTTGTCATCGACGGCAATGGCGTGATCCGCTACAAGCATATCGGGGTAATCGACCCTCAATCCTGGAAGGAGGAAATCATGCCGGCGATTGCAGC
>CAIRBI010000321.1 GCA_903876785.1 uncultured Gammaproteobacteria bacterium | reverse complement strand
TAAGGTCTGGAACCGGTAGCGATGATGAAGTGATCAGCCGTCAGCACGGGGCCTTTGTTGCCCAGGCGAATGGAGTGCTTGTCGATGAAGGACGCGATTCCGTGCAGAATCTCGATGCCATTCTTTTCATAGTAGCCACTGCGAAGGTGGACTTGTTCGTCGATGATGCGGGCCGCATGTTTCATGATCTGTGGAAAGCTGGGCTTGCGTAGCGTCGCGAACTCTCTCAGCAAGGGATCACTGTTGAATTGCATGACTTGTTTGACGCAGTGACGCAAAGCTTTGGAAGGGATAGTGCCGACGTGGGCACAGTTGCCCCCCACCTGATCGCGATCTGAGATCAGCGCGACACGCCGTCCCTTCTTGGTAGAGTTCATGGCCGCCGACTCACCGGCCGGGCCGCTGCCAATAACGATGATATCGTAATGATTCGGGCGGGATACTTCCCTGTGGCTCACGATAACGACTTCTCTTCACACTTGTTCG
This sequence comes from uncultured Gammaproteobacteria bacterium, assembly GCA_903876785.1. GTDB lineage: Bacteria > Pseudomonadota > Gammaproteobacteria > Pseudomonadales > Pseudohongiellaceae > UBA5078. Next base: position 12,019 of record CAIRBI010000321.1, on the reverse strand, counting down.
GATTACCGCCACATAGGCTGCAGCCCATGTCGGCCGCCCCGCTGCTCATGCCACCACAGGAACCTTTAAGAGGTTTGCGTCCCATTATGACGCCGATGGCCATGCCGGCCACTACCAGCACCAGCACTACAAAACTCGCTATGACCGTCGCCATTCCTTACCTCACTGTACCTGCAGATAACTCTCGAATCTCTCAGTGTAACGATCCTCGAAGCCGTCACCAGCGGTGCTCTTCGTCACGAAATAAACCGCCTTATTCAAGCGCTGCGCCAACTCGAAGCCTTTCTCGGCGCCAAGCACCATGTAGGCTGTGGCCATGGCATCGGCACGGGCAGCGGTTGATTCAATCACATAAACAGCTGCCAGATTGTGGCTTACAGGCCGCCCTGTCACGGGGTCGATCTCGTGAGAATAGTGTACGCCGTTCTCTTCGAAATAGTTGCGGTAATCTCCGGACCCCGCGACCGCTATGGACTCGCCATTGGCATAGAAAATATTGTGAACCTGCGGCGCTGTGTCGACGGGCTTCTCTATTGCGGGCACCCAGGTCTGCTGCCCGGGCTTGTAGCCCTTGATGCGCAGTTCTCCCCCGATCTCGATGAAGTAACTGGCGATTCCCAATCCGTCGAAGTACTCCGCCACCTCATCCACGCCAAAACCCTTGGCGATGCCGCTGAGATCAATGTAGACATCGGCTGTCTTCAGCAACGTCAGATTTTGTCTGTCCAGCTGCAGGTACCGATACCCCACCCGCTCCAGCAGTGAGTCGATCTCGGCCTGGCTGGGAACACGGGCATCCAGAGCTCCGGCAACCGACGTCTGCGGGCCGAATCCCCAACGATTCACCAGCGGGCCAACGGTGACATCAAACGCTCCGTTAGTAAGTTCACTGATTTCAATCGCCAGACCCAGCACTTCCGCCATCTCTGCTGAAATGGCTACTGGCGTATTAACAGGGCTGCGATTCAGACGGGAGAGTTCGGATTCCGGCGCATAGGTCGACATTTGCTCCTTGTCCACGTGCGTCAACAACTGCGTCACAGCTTGAGCGAGCTGTTCGACAGCTAGTCCTGACGGCAGGTCGACGATCTTGATACTGTAGCTGGTGCCCATGGTGGCACCCCCGAACTCGTGGATCTCGACTACCCGGGGGGAGTAAAGCAGGAATGCAACGGCGATAAGGACGGCCGCTGCAATGGTGAGTCGGTGACGTTTCAGGGTTTCAGTCATCTATGGCACCAGCCAGTCCTGGAGAGAGCGCCTGATCAGGAGAACTCGTCAAGGGCGATGTTCTCATCCTCGACACCCAGATCCTTCAGCATCTTGACCACAGCGGCATTCATCATGGGTGGGCCGCACATATAGAACTCGCAGTCCTCCGGTGCAGGATGATCCTTGAGATAGTGCTGGTAGACCACGTTGTGGATAAAGCCGGTCATGCCACTCCAGTTGTCTTCAGGTTGCGGATCAGAAAGGGCGACATGCCAGGTGAAATTTTCGTTTTCTGCGGCCAGCGTATTGAAGTCTTCCACATAGAACATCTCCTTCAGGCTACGAGCACCGTACCAGAAGGTAATCTTGCGCCTGGTCTTGATACGACGCAATTGATCGAAGAGGTGCGAGCGCATCGGGGCCATGCCAGCACCACCGCCAATGAATACCATCTCGGCATCGGTGTCCTTGGCAAAGAACTCGCCGAATGGCCCGAATACCTTGATCTTGTCACCCGGCTTCAAATTGAAGACATAAGAGGACATCACCCCGGGAGGAAAACTCGACTTCGGTGGTGGTGTCGCGATGCGGATGTTGAACTTGATAACACCCTTCTCCTCAGGATAGTTCGCCATCGAATAAGCACGAATCGTTGTCTTGTCGCTCTTGGAAACCAGTTTCAACAAACCGAATTTCTCCCAGTCACCGCGAAACTTGTCGGCAATGGCAAAATCCTTGTACTCCACTTCGTGCGGAGGGACTTCCAACTGTACGTAGCCACCAGCACGAAAGTCGACACTGTCACCGCCGGGAATCGCCAGCACCAGCTCCTTGATGAAAGTCGCCACGTTGTCGTTGGAAATTACGGTGCATTCCCATTGCTTGACCCCGAAGAACTCAGGTTCGACCTCGATCTTCATGTCTTGTTTCACGGCCACCTGGCATGCAAGACGCCAATGCGCCTTGCCCTCACCCATGGTGAAATGGCCCTGTTCAGTTGGCAGCATGGAGCCACCGCCATCGTTGACCCGGCAGCGACACTGACCACAGGTACCACCACCGCCGCATGCAGAAGAGAGGTAAATTCCGGCATCGGCCAACGTCGTCAGCAGCTTGCCACCAGCAGGGACCTCGATAGACTTCGCTGTATCTCCGTTGATCTCTATGCGCACCTTGCCGGTGCTGACCAGCTTGGCTCTGGCCACCAGAATCAACACAACGAAGAACATCACCACTACGGTGAACATTGCTACGCCGCCTACTATTGCTGCTATATCAATCATTTGCAGAAACCCGCTGCTACAGAGACAAACCACTGAATGACATGAAACCCAATGACATCAGGCCGGTAGTAATAAAGGTGATTCCCATGCCACGCAGGCCCAGCGGCACATCGCTGTACTTCAGCTTTTCGCGGATACCAGCCATTGTCGCAATTGCAAGCGCCCAACCAAAACCAGACCCGATTCCGTAAACAACACTCTCAGGGAAATTGTAGCTGCGCTCTACCATGAACAATGAACCGCCCATAATCGCGCAGTTAACTGCAATGAGAGGCAGGAACACGCCTAGTGCGTTGTAGAGCGCAGGCATGTACTTATCCATGAACATTTCCATCACCTGCACCACAGCGGCAATGATGCCGATGTAGCAGATGAACCCCAGGAAGCTCAAGTCCAGTTCCGGAAAGCCCAACCAACTTAGTGCTCCTGCCTTCAGCAGATACTGATAGACCAGATTATTCAGCGGCACCGTAATGACCTGCACTGCTGTGACAGCAATGCCTAGCCCCACTGCCGTCTCGATCTTCTTGGAGACGGCGATGAACGTACACATGCCGAGGAACATCTGCAGCGCCATGTTTTCAACGAATACAGCGCGAACCAATAGACTGAGATAATGTTCCATTTAGTGTGCAGCCTCCTGAATAGTGTGAGCTGCCAGACGGAACTCACTCTTCTCCATCTGCTCGGTGCGCTTGGTGCGCACAATCCAGATCACGAATCCGATAATGAAGAAAGCACTGGGAGCAAGCAGCATCAAACCATTGGGCTGATACCAGCCACCATTGGCGACCAGTGGCAGAATCTCCATCCCGAACAGACTGCCTGAACCAAACAACTCCCGGATCGTAGCAAGCAGGAGCAGAATGATGCTGTAACCCAGACCGTTGCCTATCCCATCCATGAAACTGACCACCGGTGGATTCTTCATCGCAAAAGCCTCGGCTCGCCCCATCACGATACAGTTAGTGATGATTAAACCCACAAACACGCTGAGCTGTTTGCTGATCTCATATGCGAATGCTTGCAACAGTTGGTCCACTGCAATCACCAGTGCCGAGATGATCGCCATCTGAATGATGATGCGGATACTGCTGGGCATGTAGTTGCGCACAAGCGAGATGAAGAAGTTCGAGAACCCCGTAACGACGGTCAGTGCCACACACATCACGACGGCGACATTCAGACTCGTCGTCACGGCAAGCGAAGAGCAAATACCGAGAATCTGCATCGTAATCGGATTCTCGGCGATTATTGGCTTGGTTAGAACTGCCTTGACTGCTGATGACATGTTACTTCCGCCTTATCAACCTTGCTTCACGTTTGTGAGGAATGGACCGAAGCCGTTCGGCCCCATCCAAAATTCGATCAGATTACCGACACCACGCGTGGTCAGGGATGCACCTGACAGACCATCAACCTCGTGCACACCCGAACCATTACCTTTCACGATTCTCAATGCCACATCACTATTGGCATCGAATATCTGCTTGCCAGGCCACAAGGCTTTCCAGCGCGGATTAGTGATCTCACCACCGAGTCCCGGGGTTTCCTTGTGATCATAGAAACCAATGCCCGTTACAGTGTTGCCATCACCTTCCAGTGCGAGATAGCCGTACATGGTGCCCCACAATCCATAGCCACTGACTGGCAAAACGATATTCTGCAAAGAGCCATCGGCGGCCTCGACGAGATAGACCGTGGCGTATCTAACGCGGCGCTTGAGATCCGCAATATCATCTTCTTCGGGCAGTGCGTCGGAAAAATCTGGGTCACTCAGCACTGATCTGTCGTCGTAACTTTGCACGTCAATGCCAAGCTCGTTCAATTGCTCGTCAGTCATGAAACTGCCGGAATTCAGATCGACGATTCTGGGAGTGAATTCGGCAAACAGGCTGTTGATCTCAGCCTGACTGTTCAAGGCAGGATCGTACATGCCGGCAGCAATGAGAATGTTCATGTTGCGATCGAGAATCTTGTTCTCGACCTGAAAGGGCTTGAGAATAACGGCTGCACTGGAAATGAAGATCGAGCAGACCACACAGACAATCAGTGCAACCTTTATGGTACCGCTGACACTGTCTTTATTAAACGCCATTGCGTGCAACCCTCCGTTTGATATTGGCACGCACCACCATGTTATCGATCAGTGGTGCAAACAGGTTGGCAAACAGAATCGCCAGCATCATGCCTTCCGGATAGGCCGGGTTCATCACCCGGATCATGACAGCCATGAACCCAATCATGGCTCCGTATATCCATTTTCCCGTATTGGTCATCGCCGAAGAGACGGGGTCGGTCGCCATGAACACCATGCCGAAGGCAAAACCACCAAGGACAAAATGCCAGTACCAAGGAAGGGCAAACAGCTGATTGGTGTCCGAACCGATGACGTTCAAGAAAGTCGAGAAAACCACCATCCCGAGGAAAACCCCCAGCATGGTGCGCCAGGCCGCGATCTTCGTGACCAACAGGATAGTGGCGCCGAACAGGATAGCCAGTGTCGAGGTCTCGCCGATTGAACCCTGCTCGCGTCCGATGAAGGCGTCAAGCCAGGTCAATTCCTGCCCGGTTGCCATTGACACGGCGGGTAGTCCGTGAGAGGCCAACTGGCCCAATGTTGTCGCACCACTGAAACCGTCGACTGCTGTCCATGCGGCATCACCGGACATCTGAGGCGCATAGGCAAAGAAGAGGAAGGCACGACCAGCCAGCGCTGGGTTGAGAAAGTTCTTGCCGGTACCACCAAACAATTCCTTGGCGACGACAACACCAAAAGTGATACCAAGAGCTGCCTGCCAGAGCGGGAGATCTGGAGGTACGATCAGGGAAAACAGGATTGAGGTCACGAAAAAACCTTCGTTGATCTCATGCTTTCTGACAGTCGCAAACAGTACTTCCCAGAAGCCGCCGACGATGAAGACCACAGCATAGATAGGAACGTAATAAACGGCACCGTACCAGAAGCAATCCCAGACACTGGCAGGATTATAGGAAGAGAACAGCTCTATCCAGAACGCGTGCCAGTCACCGGTGCTCGTGAGCCCCAGATTGGACATTGCCGAAGTGGCCTGATAACCAACGTTGTAAATGCCATAGAACATGGCAGGCATGGCCGCTAACCAGACCGTAATCATGATGCGCTTGAGATCCACGCCATCGCGCACGTGAGATCCGGATACCGTCACCTGGCCGGGGCTATAGAAAAAGGTATCTACCGCCTCATACAACGCGTACCACTTCTCGTGACGGCCGCCTTTGGCAAACTGAGGTGCCATGTCATCTAGTATATTGCGCAAACCCATAGCGTCTGAATCCGTTAACTCTCTTTTTCAATGCGGGTGAGGTTGTCCCGTAAAATCGGACCATATTCGTATTTGCCCGGACACACGTAAGTACACAGTGCCAGATCCTCTTCTTCCAGTTCCAGACCACCGAGACTCTGCACCACTTCTATGTCGCCCACTATCAACGCCCGCAACAGTTGTGTCGGCAGAATATCCAGTGGCATGACCCGTTCGTAGCTACCCACCGGGACCATGGCCCGAGGGCTGCCATTAGTGGTCGTGGTAAAAGGCAGTTTGCGGCCCTTGAGAAAGCTTGAAATGTAGATACCAAGCACAGAGTGGCGTTCGGTACCGGGAGAGAGATAGCCGAGGAATTCGCGCTCACGCCCTTCCCTTAATACTGATACCTGCAGATGGTAACGACCCAGGTAACTCTCGACGCCAACCGCTGCACATCCAGACAGGATGGAGCCAGAAATGACGCGATTCTCACCGTCTTTCAACTCACCGGAAGTCAGCGCCTGCAGGTCGGCACCGAGTCGGGTGCGAATCAAACGCGGCTTTGTCACCTGAGGACCGGCCAGAACGACCACCCTCTCTACACTCAGATTGCCAGTGGTAAAGAGCTTGCCTACGGCAATAACGTCCTGATAGTTGATCGACCAGACCTGCTTGCTGAGGCTGACCGGATCGAGGAAATGAATATGAGTGCCAGTCAGACCAGCAGGATGCGGACCCGCAAAGGTCTCTACGCTGACATTCGCGGCAATCTGCTGCTTCTCGATACCATCGAAGCTGCCTGGGCCACGACACAGAAAGAGCTTGCCTGGGGTAAGACGCGCCAGCAGATTAATACCGTTGATAAAGTCATCAGCATGTTCGCGAGCAATCAGTTCGGGATCGGCCGCCAGTGGATCGGTATCAATGGCATTGACAAAAATGGAGTGGGGAATTGCTGAAGGGGCTGGGACTTTGCTAAAGGGGCGCGATCGCAACGCTGTCCACAGGCCTGAGTTCAAAAGATTTTCAACTATCTTGGCGCGATCCAGACTATCAAGTTCTGAGGGTTGGTAGCGGGCGAAACTGATTTGATCTGTATCAGAGTCATCAAGCGCGATCACGATCGATTGAAAGAACCTCTTTTCGCCCCGGTTGATCTGTTTGACCACTCCGGTTCCTGGTGAGGTAAAAATCACCCCGGGCGTCTTCTTGTCTTCAAACAGTGGCTGACCAAGCTTGACGCGATCTCCCTCGCTTACCGCCATTGTCGGCTTCATCCCGACATAATCACGACCGAGGACAGCGACAGTGTCAACCCGCTGGCCGGACTCAATCTGCTGAGCAGGGGCGCCATCAATAGGAATATCCAAACCGCGGGTAATTTTTATCATTCACCAAGCCTAAATATCTACTGGACAGCATCGCGAAGCCGAAGCGCGGCCATTATAGTGACAAGAGGCCCGATCCGCTATGGGTTTTCCATAGCAAATCGCACCTCTTTCGTCATCTATTCTGCAATCGGGTAAACGCGATAATTCACTCCGGCCATCTTGTAAACCATACGCACGACCTGGTTGCAGTAGCCAAACTCATTGTCATACCAGAGGTACAACACACAGTTGTTGCCCTGCACGATGGTCGCAGTGGAATCGACGATGGCCGCCTCGCGAGAACCTACGAAGTCGCTCGATACCGCATCAGGATCCTGGGTGTAGCTGATCTGATTCTGCAGATTGGAATGCAGAGCGATAAGTCTCAGGAACTCGTTCAACTCTTCCTTGGAAGTCGGCCTGGTCAGATGCAGGCTCAGAATAGCCATTGAGACATTGGGGATCGGGACGCGCACTGCGTTGCCAGTCAACTTGCCTTCCAACTCCGGCACCGCTTTGACTGCGGCCTTGGCTGCGCCCGTCTCCGTCAACACCATGTTGAGAGCGGCACTACGGCCGCGGCGATTGCCCGTGTGGTAGTTGTCGATCAGATTCTGGTCATTGGTATAGGCATGCACTGTTTCGACGTGACCATGCTCGATGCCGTACCTGTCATTGATGACCTTCAGAACGGGAGCGATCGCGTTGGTAGTGCAGGACGCTGCGGTAATGATCTTGTCTTCAGGCTTGATCTGATCGTGATTGATACCGAAGACGATATTCTTGAGCGGACTCTTGCCCGGTGCAGTCAAGACCACTTTGCTGGCACCCTTGCACTTGAGATGTTGAGACAACCCTGCCTCATCACGCCAGGTGCCGGTGTTGTCGATGATCAGCGCGTCACTGATACCGTAGCTGGTGTAATCGATTTCGTCGGGACGATTGGCGTAGATCACCTTGATGACGTTACCGTTGGCGATCAGGCACTGATTCTCGTGGTCGATACGGACAGTCCCTTGAAATGCGCCATGGACAGAGTCCGTGGTAAGCAGACTGGCGCGCTTCTCTATATCCCCTTCCTTGCCAGGCCTGACCACAATGGCGCGCAGACGCATCACCTCGCCAGTGCTGGTGCGCTCAACGAGCAACCTGGCTATCAGGCGGCCGATGCGACCAAAGCCATACAGAACCACGTCCTGAGGCTGATCAATCGGCTTGGTCTTGTCACCGACAAGATAACCGAGTTCCCTGGCAACGAAAGCTTCCACGGACAACGCAGCGTCACCGAGTTCCGCCTGCTGCACCATGTATTTCACGGTGAGCTTGCCGAGATCGATGTGCACATGCGCTATATCCAGCTTGGCCAGCGCCATGAGCACGGGATGAGTCTCGAATTCCGACATCTCGTTGCGCTCCACCTGACGCACGAAGCGGTGGGACTTCATGATGTTGGCGACAGAGCGGTTATGCAGAGCACGTCCGTAGATAAAAATGCCGACGTTGCGTGCACTGTAGAGCCGGCCTACGACCGGAATCATCTCCTGAGCGAGGGCTTCACGCTGTTTCCAATCGCCAAAATAATCATCCAAACTGGGTCGAGTCACTGGCAGCACCTTCAGAATAACGGTTGTTGTAGGAGGCTTGTATTATCTTTGGAATGCCGGGAGTGTGCAACCTCGAAGCGGTTGTGACGACCCGGAAATCGCTGTCTTCACATGGGTTATGCGTTGCTTTTACTCTGACAAGATCGGTGGATTTATGCCAGAATTCACGCCCTCAAAAGTCCCGGTCAACGGCCCATGCAAAAAATCGATATTTTCACTCTCGCGCTTCCGCAGGACGCTGGCGATCTGCGACGCTGGTCCGGCCTGCAGGGCAGCAGCCTGAGCCTGGCCGTCGCCAACATCGCGAAGACACACCGCGGCGTGGTGATGCTGCTGACAGCCAATACCGAGGAAGCGGAGTTAGCCCGACGAGAACTCAGCTTCTTCTGCCCGGAGCGCGACAATATACCGATCTACACATTGCCGGATTGGGAGACCCTGCCCTACGACAACTTCTCGGCGCATCAGGACATCGTCTCCGATCGCCTCAATACGCTCTATCATCTGCCGTTGCTGACCCGTGGCATTCTGATCATGCCCATGACCAGTCTGATGCACCGACTCACGCCGCGCGAATATGTGGCAGGCAACAGCCTCGTGCTGAAAGTGGGCGCCCGTTTCAAACCCGAGATCATGCGCACCAATCTCCTCGCCGCTGGCTACCAGTGCGTCGATTCGGTCTACGAACACGGAGAATTTGCCGTGCGCGGATCGATCATGGACGTGTTCCCGATGGGCAGCGACGTGCCCTTCCGGATCGACCTCTTCGACGACGAGATCGAGAGTCTGCGCACCTTCGATCCCGAGACCCAGCGTTCACTGGACAAGGTACCAAACGTCCAGTTGCTGCCCGGCAAGGAATATCCCCTGACCGAGGCTGGCATCAGCCTCTTCCGCAGCAACTTCCGCAATCGTTTCGACGTCGACCTGCGCCAGTGCAGCGTCTATCAGGACATCAGTCAGGGGCTGCACTCCGCCGGCATCGAATATTACCTGCCCTTGTTCTTCGAACAGTTACAGAGTGTCTTCGACTATCTTCCCGAGCACACGCTGGTAGTGCGCAGCGGCGATCTGGAGGCCTCCGGGCTGCGCTTCTGGAACGACATCAAGTCTCGTTTCGAGGACCGCATGCACGACCGTCATCGCCCCATCGTCAAACCCTCCGAATTGTTCCTGAGTCCCGACGAAGCCTTCGCAGGCTTGCGCGACTATCCCGGCATCGACTTGCAAGCTCACGCTGCAGGCGGTCGCGCGCTGGAGGTGGATGTTCTGCCACCACCACAGTTGAATTCAGGGGTACAGCACAATCCGCTACAGGCCGTGCAAAGCCTGCTGATGGAACACCCGCAGAGCCGCGTCCTGTTCTGCGCCGAATCGGCGGGCCGCCGCGAAAACATGCTGGAATTGCTCAAGACGATCAGCATTACTCCGGCGCCCGTTGACTCCTGGGACGCATTTCTCCTCGGGCAACAGCCCTTCGCCATCACCATAGCCCCCTTGGATCGTGGCATGTGGCTGCAACAGCCATCGCGTCTGGTGGTGACCGAAACCCAGCTGTTCGGACAGCGGGTGGCACAGCGTCGACGCCGCCGAAGAACTCAGGACAACACCGAATTCCTGATCCGCAATCTCAATGAACTGCATATCGGAGCTGCAGTCGTCCACATCGAGCACGGAGTCGGTCGTTATCGAGGACTGCAGACCCTGACCATCGAAGATCAGGAGACCGAGTTCCTGACACTGGAATACGCCAAGGGCGCAAAGCTCTATGTCCCCGTGTACTCGCTGCACCTGATCAGTCGCTACGGCGGCAGTGAGCCAGACCTTGCCCCACTCAATCAGCTCGGCAATGACCAGTGGCAAAAAGCCAAGAGCAAAGCCGCCGAACAGATTCGCGACGTGGCCGTGGAACTGCTGGATATCTATGCGCGCCGTGAAGCCAGGCAGGGGTTCCAGTACCGGTGCACCGATATCGATTACGAGAATTTCGCGGCAGGGTTCCCGTTCGAGGAAACTCCGGATCAGCAGGACGCCATCGCTGCAGTCATGCGTGACATGAGTTCAAGACGCGCCATGGATCGTCTGGTATGCGGCGACGTGGGTTTTGGCAAGACCGAGGTAGCGATGCGCGCCGCTTTCATCGCCGTACAGAATCACAAGCAGGTGGCCATTCTGGTGCCCACTACCCTGCTCGCGCAGCAGCACTACGAAAGCTTCAAGGACCGCTTCGCCGAATGGCCGGTCAGCGTCGACCTGATCTCCCGCTTCCGCTCCACCAAGCAGGTGCAGGAGACGCTGGACCGCATACGCAACGGCAGGGTCGACATCATCGTCGGCACCCACAAGCTGCTGCAGGACAGCATTGAGTACAAGGATCTCGGCCTGCTGATCATCGATGAAGAGCATCGCTTCGGTGTGCAGCAGAAGGAAAAGCTGAAAGCGCTGCGCGCCGATGTCGACATTCTGACACTGACGGCGACACCGATACCTCGCACACTCAACATGGCCATGTCCGGGGTGCGGGATCTGTCGTTGATCGTCACGCCTCCGGCAAAACGCCTGTCGGTGAAGACCTTCATCCGCGAGAGTCAGGACAGCCTGATCAAGGAAGCCGTGCTGCGGGAACTGTTGCGTGGCGGCCAGGTTTTCTATCTGCACAACGAGGTCAAGACCATCGAGAAGACTGCAGAGCACCTGCAGGAGCTGATCCCGGAGGCCCGTGTCTGTGTCGCCCACGGTCAATTGCCCGAGCGCGATCTCGAACAGATCATGGCCGACTTCTATCACAAGCGTTACAACATCCTGGTGTGCTCGACGATCATCGAGACCGGCATCGACATCCCGAGCGCCAACACCATCATCATGGATCGCGCCGACAAACTCGGTCTGGCGCAACTGCACCAACTGCGCGGACGCGTTGGACGCTCGCACCACCAGGCCTACGCATATCTGCTCACCCCTAACAAGAACAACATGACACCCGACGCCATCAAGCGCATCGAGGCTATCAGCGCCGCCAGCACACTGGGGGCCGGTTTCACCCTCGCCAGTCATGACCTCGAGATTCGTGGTGCCGGAGAGTTTCTGGGCGAGGAACAGACGGGACACATGCAGAAAATCGGCTTCACCCTCTACACGGAAATGCTGGAGGAAGCAGTCAAAGCCATTCGCGAAGGGCGTACACCAAACATCGAGGCTGCCCTGCAGAATGCCAGCAGCGAGGTCAATCTGCGCATCCCGGCGCTGATCCCCGAGGACTATCT
>CAIRBI010000320.1 GCA_903876785.1 uncultured Gammaproteobacteria bacterium | reverse complement strand
CACGGGCAGAGGCGAGCAATCATCTCTCCAACATCCTGACTGGGAACAGCAAGACCTAGAATTCGAAGGTCAATCATCACGATCGAAGCCATGATCGCAGCAATGCTCAACAGATGTATCGTTTGCAATACGGGTGGAAAGGCTGAGTTTGACGAAAGAAGACTCGCTGAAAAATCCCTGACAGGAGAGTTAGAAAGCCATTCCGCTAGCGCACTCATCATTTTCAAAAATTTCCCTTGGTTTTATTCGAGCAGATTTGACCGTAAGTACCACTGCGGGAAAACCGGAGGAGGGATAGCAGAATCATGCAGGACTGAAAGCCGGGCAGTCTCTGCAGAGTGCTCTGCAGAGACTGTCGGAGATGATCAACCAATCAGCGCTCGTTTGGCCAGACTATCAACAAGGTGTAACTTGAAACCATTGTGATTCAGTGGCTGAGCCCCCTGACTAGCCAAGGTTCCCAAAGCCTGCGCCGTAGCCTCAGTACGAGGTTGCCCACGGACTGCACTCTCCACATCCAGCAATCGTCGCGGGGTGCACTGAACAGCGCCAGCAACAAACCTGGCGTCCTGGATGACACCACCTGATTCGCGCATGGCTGCAGCGATGCTGACCAGTGCGAAGTCCCATGCATTGCGATCAGCGACTTTCTCGAAGTAAAAAGTTGCGTTAGCCCAGGTTGCCGGCAAACGCACAGACGTCAGAATTTCTCCCGGTCGCAGTACAGTTGTATGACGAATATCCACATTGGGGCCGACGAAGAAATCTTCTGCAGCCACAACTCTCTCACCGCCTTCGCTTCTGATCACCATCGACGCTTCAAGCGCCACAAGCGCGGGGGCGGTATCTGATGGGGTTACAGCCACACAGCGGCTGGCGCCAAATATTGCATGCTCCCTGTTCATTCCCTCTGGCGTATCGGCATAGCACAAGTTACCGCCCGCGCGGTAGCAGGAAAGACCTCTACGGTAATACCAGCAGCGCACATCCTGAGCTACGTTACCGGCAACAGTTCCTACATTGCGGATCTGTGGACTCGCAACCCTTTCTGCCGCCGAAGCCAGCAGAGAGTAGCGGTCTTTAATCAGCGGGTTATTGATCAGCTCGGTCAGCGTTGTCAGAGCGCCAATCTCGACCCCATCGGCGGTTTCACGAATCCCACGCAGAGATTCGATGCCATTGAGGTCGATCATGGCCTCAGGGACTTTCGCCCGGTCCTTCAACCAGCCATATGTGTCCTGCCCTCCGCCCAGAAGCCAGCCTCTGTCGGCCAATCTGGTCGCGAGCGCTAGCGCATCCTCTACCTGTACTGGCTGGTAGAGTTCGATATCCGGCATAACGTCATGTGATGGCATAATAACCTCAGAATGTATTTATTTTCAGTGACTTGTTGTTGTAAGAGTTTTGCGCCACGTGATCGATAATCATATCTGGCGTTACGGGGGTTCGGTTGAACAAATGCCCCCCTAGCGCGTCCGCGATGGCACTCATGACCGCAGCTGCCGCGCACCCCATCGCCGGTTCACCAATACCTCTGGCACCAATCGGCGTCTGAGGATCCGCAATGTTAACCGCGGCATTCCTCATCACTACGGGCACGTCAAGGATTGTCGGCGGTTTGCTCTGATAGAGCCCAATGTTGGCAGGAAGACCATTCTGAGGATCGTAAACGTGCCTCTCGAATCCGGCCATTCCAATTCCCCATATGCCACCACCATTCATACCGTGCGACAACCCTTTGGGATGGACTACCGTGCCACACTCAGCCACTCCGAGGTAGTCCCGGATATCGTATTTGCCAGTATCAAGATCCAGCTCAATTTCAGCAAACCCGATTGCAAGTCCTGGAGCAGTGCCATTTTTTTCGAGATTATCCTTGGCGACACCGATCAGGCCACTGCCTGCAATTCTCTGCACCGCAAGAGCTGTCAACTCATTGATGTCATCAGGATATTCTGCACCACTGTAGCGGCCGCCAAGGGTAATCGCGCGCTGTGCCGCCTCCGCGTAGGTCAGACCTTCTGTCGGCGCGGCGGTCTTGAATACGCGCTCTTCACCGATACTGTAGTCGTCAACCGTGCCACCGAGCTCAGCAGCTGCGATTTCCTTCAGTTTGCCAACCGCATCCATCGCTGCAACGTAATTCGAACGGGTATGCGTGAAAATGGTATTACTTCCACCCTGCCCCGAACTGTGTGGCAGACCAAAATCGCTGTTCCCGCGGACAATCTCGCAATTCTCCCAACGGCACTGCAGAACTTCAGCCGCCGCCCGGACTGTCCCCGCATAAGAATACGTTCCAAGGTTTCCTACCCCTGAGTGCAGGTATATCTTGCCATCCGGCCCGATTCGGACGATGCCGTCGAAGCCATTATTACCTGCGCCATGGTAGGCCATGCCAACACCCACCCCGATTACCTTGCTTCCATTACGACGAGGCTGGTCAATTTTGGCTTGCCAATCAAATAGTTGAGAGCCCATATCAATGGCTTCTCTCATGTAGGCACTGGTTACGGGCCCTTGGTTAGCCTCAACCTTCGCATTATTATCCGGAGCATTTAGACGTCTGAAAGCCAGCCTGTCCATACCAAGTTGGTTGGCGGCTTTGTCCATGATCGGCGCCAGAACGGCATGCATCTCGTTCTGGCCCGGACCACGCTGTGCACCACGAGGTGTCGTGTTTGTGAATACGGAAACGCCACGGAATCGCATGGCAGTCGGCTGATACACAACCGAGATTGCACCGGCAGAAGAGGAGCCACTACCCGAGCCACTGGATCCCCCATCGTTCACGATTATTACATCAACAGCCGCAACCTTGCCGTCAGGCTTGAGACCCACCTTGAGCCAGCCCTGCATTCCAGAGCGCGCAGACCCGATGAAGAATTCCTCTTCACGAGTAATGCGCACTTGCACCGGGCGATTGAGACTTCGTGACAGATAACCAGAGAT
>CAIRBI010000319.1 GCA_903876785.1 uncultured Gammaproteobacteria bacterium | reverse complement strand
TCGCTGCCTTGGACGATCTGGCGTGCATAGGCTGGGATGCGGCGGCGCAGGATGATCATCTGCTTGGGGCTAAGGCATCCGCGCCTCTGATACTGACGGGCGAAGCTGGTGAGGATTTCTGCATCAGGTCCGGTGAACCCGATGCCGTTGCGTTCGATGGTGGCCTCGCGGCATTGCTCGTCGGCGGTCTGGTTCTGGTAGATGCGTATCAGGGCGCGCAGTGCCCAGCGGTCGTTGCTGGCAAGGCGGTGGCGCAGTTGTTCGATCATGTCTTTCTTGCTCATGGTTAGGTGAGTTCAGGTTCATTGCCCTTGCGGGCCGTCTCCTTGCCTCGTCACCTTGCCCTCCGTTGTCGCGCCGTTTGCGACACCATATTGGCGCTCGCACACGGCCATAAATACATGATGCAAAAGGTTCAAATCCAACTAGTCGGCGAAGTCGCGCAATTCCTTTATTCGAGCAGCTTCTTGTCATTCATATCACGAATCAGTGCCGCGAGGGCGGTCGCAGCCTCACACACTGGGCCCTGATTCCCGCACCAACTTCCCAGATGAACCAAAACCCTTCACTCTTCCCTCAGTTCTCCCTCGCCAAACTGCCTCTTGTGCAACCTTTGCCCTTGCCTGCTTCTTCGCCCATAGATACCCTCAACTCTATGCCAAAGATCACATTCAAGGGCCGTCCCCTCGCAAGCAATTTCCTTGCAATCAATAAAACGCTGATTTGGCTTCTTTCTTTGTTTCTCGGACTATCCATTTCCCCCAAGTCCAATGCCTCTGGCATGCAAATCTTCGTCAAAACATTGACAGGAAAGACAATCACGCTCGACGTGGAAGCCAGCGATTCTATCGAAAATGTGAAGCAAAAGATCGAGGACAAGGAGGGAATCCCACCCGATCAGCAGCGCCTCATTTTTGCTGGCACGCAGTTGCAGGACGGTCGCACCCTCGCAGATTACGGTATCCAGCCGGAATCGACGCTCCACCTTGTATTAATTCCCCAGAGTGTCATCCAGCTTTCCCTCGAAAAAACCACCGACTTCATCACCTGGCAGGAGGTGCCGATCACCCCAGCCATGCTAAGTGCGGATGGCAAAACCATCTTGCCGAATAACAGCAATACCGGCTTCTTCAGACAAAAGATCGAAGTAATCAATATCCCGAAAATCACGGTTCAACCAACCTCCGTCTCAATCAACAGCGGAGAAACGGCCAGCATCTCGGTCACAGCTACAGGCACCGCGCTGATTTACCAATGGTATGCTGGGCTAGCTGGCGACATCAGCAACCCCGTCGTTAATGCTACCGGTGCATCATTCACTACGGCCCCGTTGACTTCGGACGGCGTTTATTGGGTCCGTGTGAGTAACAATTGCGGCAGCGTGAACTCTTATGCGATAACGGTCACCATGATTCCTCCGCCATGATGCGGCCTCAGAAACTGGACCGTGGCCTGAAGCGGTAATCGCAGACACCACCTGACTACCGCACCATGTCACTCTCTTTGATACACCTGCTTCGCGCTGCGCTTGGTCAGGTGCTTCAGTCTGGCGCGCAGAGAACCAATACCCTGGCTGATGTTCTCACGTCACGCGTTGCCGCTTCTCCGGAGTTTCTATTCCAGATCAACCACACCGCAGCATTGGGACGACACGCGATTGCCACCCATGCACTCGTGGGAAAGCCGCCCGGCACCATCTTACTGCGAGAGACCAGCTACATCTGGATTCCAACCGATCTGTGCAGCGAGTTTGTCTGTCACTCGTGCGCTCTCGACTTCGCCGCTGCCCATCCATCCCTATCGCGTCGGGTGGATTGCGAGGGTTGCAACGGGCAAACCCATTACTGCTCAGCAAAGTGCCGCGACGAGCAGGCTCTCCTGCACCAGCCCATCTGCGCGATACTCCGCGACGCGCCATTGCTCGCCGCCCGCCATCATTGTCCTCCAGACTTAGTGCGCGCTTTTCTCGCGCTGGTCGCAAAGCGTGCAGCCAGCTTACAGCAAAACATGGAGCCGCCGGATCGAGAGGCACTCCATTCCGCCCCCCTCACCTTCGAGGCCGGGCCCGAGGCTTTCTCTCAAATGCTCGTCCATACTGGGGCATTGAATTCCGAATCGCGACGCTCCTTGCGTGCGTTGGCGTCATCCATTTGCGACCGACTGCCAGAGGAAATACGCCCTCCACTCGACCTCTTCCTGAGGTGGGCCTCACAGATCAATTCCAACTCGCACGGCCTCAATCACACGAATGCCGCCAACGAATCCATGGGCTTCGGCCTCTTCCCGCTTTGCTCCATTTTCAATCACTCGTGCCTGCCTAACTGCACCTACACCAATGAGGGGCCGCAGTTGGTATTCCGCCTCCTGCGCTCGGTGCGTGAGGGCGAAGAGCTTTGCGTCAATTACACCGAACTCTACGCGACACGCGACGAGCGACGGGCAGAACTCCACGCGACCAAGTCGTTTGAATGCCGTTGTCGGCGCTGCACTCTAAGCCCGGCCAGCGAGGAGGAAGCTCGCCTCATCAGTGCCGAACCCTTGGTCTCAGCTGTGCTCTGCGACCAGACAAAGGGCTGTCCCGGCCTGCTGCACCCATGCGACGTGCTTACCGATCGGTTGGCGGATCGCTCCGCCAAATGGGCGTGCTCGGTCTGTAACGCGCGCTGCACTTACGGTCACCTCATCGACAACCACCTCAAGCCCCTGCAGGATCGCTTACAAGAGGCGATGCTCCTGTATTCCCGTGGACTAATGGGCGGTGCGGCAACTCCGATCCGCGCCGCCTTCGAGTCGCTGTTGCAATCGGCACTTACCCGACTTCCTGCTTCTCACGCCCTCGTCTTCAACTGCTACCTGCCACTGATCAACTGCTGCTCGGTGCTCAAAGACTATCCAGCCAAGGAAACCTATGCGCGGACCTTGGTCGAAATGGCCACCGCGACTTTGCCCGACTACCCGCCCCTAGCCAATTATCTGGAAGCCTTCGCCCAGTCACTGAATGAGCGGATCAAGACAACGCCTAACATGCCGCGAGAAACGCGCTCAAAATACGCCACGGAGGCGTCCGAAGCACTGCAACGGTCGCTGAGCATTTGCCAAGTCTGCTATGGGCTGAACCACCCCAAGACATTGCAAACGCGCGACAAGTTACGCCGGGCAGAGGTGGTCGCCAAATCCAGGTGATCACCCGACTGGCCTAGTTCTGAACTAAAACCCAAACCCTAAGCACTCCAACAAGGGCCGAATCCCATAAATCAGCAGCAAATGGCCTGGGTAGAATGTGTAGAAAAGGTAGCGGCAGTCACGCCCCCTTTGCCCATTGTATCGGCTCAAGAGAGGAAGAGCCAACATGCAGCCGAGATTGATGAAATTGATCAACTGGTAGCCAGGGTCCCCAGTCCTCGCGCTGACGACCGCAAAAAGACCAGCGTTCGCCAGCAATAATCCGCCCAGCGCACCAACCGTCCAGCCAAAGCGTCCGCGGGTGGCATGAAACACAAAAATCATCCACACCCCCAGATGCCACCAGTCCAAGGTGACATAAAAACCAGCGGCACCAACCGCCAGCAGCAGTCCAGCCAAGAGCCAGCGCGAGTGAATTCGCTCGGCCGCCCAGATCACGCACAGACCCGCCAGTAGATCAAAAAATACATTGAGTCCGTGCGGAAATACCAACCGATAAACTGGCTGGGCCAACACCGCAAAGACCAGCAAACGCAGCAAGTATCGTCCGAGGTGCCGCGTTTGGTGATAACCCTCCACCAGTAGAAACGCGATGATCGGCATCGCAAATCGACCCACGACCCGCAGCCAGAGAGCCTCTGGGTAAATCAACGCGCCGATGTGATCCACAGCCATCGCCGTGATGGCAATAAGCTTGAGAGTAAACGCGTCAAAGCGCAGGCTCGTCTTCACTGGCAAGCAAGCTGTATTGCCGCCAAGTAGCGCGCCATCCAGTTTTTTTACATTAGCAGGTTTCGCCAATCTTCGCGCCATGCGCATGGGAATACACTCCTACACACGTGGAGCAAGGTTTATCCCTGATCCATCTGTAAAATCCCTTCGCAAACTGATCAATCATTCGTTGGATGTGTTTCATGGGGTGTGGTCGAGATTGATGATGATGCCTGTGGCCGGAATTTGAAATTCGTTGGATGTGTTTCATGGGGTGTGGTCGAGATAGGATTCGAGATCGGCGAGCGCGGCCCGCACACATCCGCCGCTGCCCACGGCGATTTGCGTGGCCGTGACGGAGGGCACAGACCAATGAGCGCTCAGGAATGCCGCCAGTTCCTCCGTAGTGGGCGGCAGCAGCTTGATCGCTTGGAACCGCGTCTGGAACCGCTC
>CAIRBI010000318.1 GCA_903876785.1 uncultured Gammaproteobacteria bacterium | reverse complement strand
TGGTGCCCAGGGGCGGAATCGAACCACCGACACGAGGATTTTCAATCCTCTGCTCTACCGACTGAGCTACCTGGGCTTTAGAGACTCTAAAGAAAGAGTTTTTGCGAGTGCTGCCGTTTTGGCAAGGCGCGTATTAAACCCGGAGACCCCTTTCCGAGTCAAGCCTGAGAATTCATCCGTTTTCGATTATCTCGTCAATCCTTTTCGGTGGGCACGTAGCCTTCCGCGACATCGTGCAGCTCATTGGCGAAGAATTTGTCCATTTCCTCCTGCAAATAGCGGCGGTGGTCGGCGTTCATCATGCTCAGTTGCTTCTCGTTGATCAGCATGGTCTGTTGCTTCTGCCATTCCTGCCAGGCCTGCCGCGAGACGGTGTCGAAGATTTCCTTGCCCTTGGGGCCGGGGTAGGGCGGAGAGGCCAGGGCAGGCAGGTCTTTCTGATATTTGCGGCAGAATACGGTGGTGGTCATGCTGGTTCCTTGTATGTCCCTGTCTGTGGGAGCGGGCCTGCCCGCGATTGATTCAGTGCAAGACTCTATCGCGGGCGGCCCCGCTCCCTCAGACAGTGAGTAATGTCAGTTTTGCCGCAGGCGCCGGAGCAATTCCTTGACCGGGGCGGCGAGCCCCACAGCGACAGATTCGTCCAGAGGGTACCAGAGCCAGCGCTGCGGCTCCATCACCGCGTCCGGTTGTGCTGCGGCGTCGACACAGACTGGCGTGATCTGCAGATGGAAGTGGCTGAAGGTGTGCTTGACCACAGGCCAGTACTCCGGCGCCTGATGCCCTGTACGCAGCCGTGAATGGCAGAACTCTTCGACCTGCGCCAGATCCGTGAACTCCGGAAAACTCCACAGGCCGCCCCAGATGCCGCTCTCGGGTCGCCGCTCCAGAAGGACTTCTCCAGTGGCTGTGCGGCACATCAGCAGGTGCGTGTAGCGGGTCGGAATTGCCTTGGCTGGTTTGCGGTGGGGGTACTCACTCACGGCGTCAGCCTTGCGCGCCTTGCAGCCGTTATGCAATGGGCATAACAGACAGGTCGGCTTGCTGCGCGTGCAGACCGTGGCTCCCAGGTCCATCATGGCCTGTGTATAAGCTGCGAATTCGCGCGTCGGTGTGGCTTCTTCGGCGATGAGCCAGAGCTGCTTCTGTACGGCGGGCTGGTCCGGCCAGCCCGGAATTGCGTGGTAACGGCAAAGGACGCGTTTGACGTTGCCGTCGAGGATTGGTGCTCGAGTCCCGGCTCCCAGAGACAGGATGGCCCCGGCAGTGGAACGGCCGATACCAGGCAACTCGCATAGCGCGTCCACGCTGCGCGGGAATTCGCCAGCCATGGTAGTGCTGACCATGATCGCGCAACGATGCAGGTTGCGCGCTCTGGCGTAATAGCCAAGCCCCGTCCACAAGTGCAGCACATCATCCAGCGGTGCCGCTGCGAGACTGAGGACATCTGGATAGTGCCGCATGAAATTCAGGAAATAGGGGATGACGGTGCTGACCTGCGTCTGCTGCAGCATGATCTCGGACACCCAGACGCGATAGGGAGTCGGGTTCTCCTGCCAGGGCAGATGGTGGCGGCCGCTGTGGGCGAACCATTGCAGCACCGCGTTGGCGAAAGGCGAGCTTGAGTCGATTGCCTGCATCGGGGTCTGACGTGTCCTCACCGCAGCAGGCGGTCGAGCAGCCCGCGCGCGGTATCCTGCAGATCGGCCGGAACCTGATCGCTGACGGCGTCCTGCACGCGACGCTGTACCTGATTGCGGGATATTTGCAGGAACAGATCACGCACCTTGCCGAAGTCGGGGCCACAATACTGGCTGATCTCGCTGACGAAGGTGGCGCTGCACAGCACCGGCCATTGCACGCCCTGATACAGCTCGGAGACGGGCACGGCCTGCAGCGCTGGCGGGCCGAACACCGTGAGAAGGACGTCGTAGTTGAAGCTGTCGGCGGTCAGATCGATGCCGCCGTTGGCGGAGATTTCGACGTTATCCAAGGTGACATTGAGCTGCTGATTCTCCGCCAGACCCTGCGCGAGGATCAGATGTCCTTCCAGAGCGCTGAAACGCACGACATCCGGCCATTGCTGCACCATGTCGCCAGTGCCTGCGGGGCTGAGCACCGAGATCGACGACAGCACCTGCTTGAGCACGCCGATATCGATGGCGCTGTCGGCGACGCTGAAGCTGGAAGTGCCGTTGACGGAGTCCAGCAACTCATTCACGGTGCTGCCGCGCAAGCTGTGCACCGCCTCCAGATTGAAGCGACCTTCCGCAAAGTCGGCGGCGGGCAGCCCCTGGGCCAGGCCTGCCAGATTGATGTTACGCAGTGAGCTGATATTGGTCAGGCTGGGGGGCGACTGGCGAGTGTCGAAATTCAGCGTGCTGGTGATCTGCCCCTCGTAGAAACCGATGGGCTGTAAATCAAGCCTCAGCACGCCGTTCAGCACGTCAAGGCTGGCGTTTATGCCAGTGAAATTCAGTCCGGCAACTGCCAGCGACGCGATGTTGTGGCTGCCCTGTACGTTCATGCTCTTCAGCAGTTCGATGGGCAGTGCGGTGTCCGTTGCAGCAGTCGCTGTCGCAGGGGCCCCTTCTGCCTGTGCTGCAGTGGTCGAATCAGCAGCAGTGTAGCGGTTCAAATTCAGCGCGTTGGCCGCAAGATTGTAGCGTAGGTTGGCGGGTGTTCTGTCGGAGCTCAGGGTATATGCCGCATCAGCTGTTACCTGCATGTCATCCAGAGTCAACGCCAGCACCGGCACATTGATCTGCTGGCTGTTGCCGTTGAATTCGATGCGCATGCTGAACTGGTCGCTGTCGGCACTGTAGTCGCCGGGCACGGCGAGTGTGTCGTCGGTTGCTGGGCGCAAATACAAATCCAGGAAATCGGTCAGCGGGAAGGTGTTGCTGGCGAGGTTGCCGCTCCAGCTCAGGTTGTTGCGAAGGTCTTCCGCGGCCAGTGAACCGGACAACTGCAGGGGGTTGAGCTTGAGTTGCAGGTTGTCGAAGCGCGCATTGCCAGCGCGGAAATCGACGGTTGCCGTGCTCGCCAGACTCACCTCGGCATCCTGGCCGTCGACATTGTCCGTTACGTTGAAAGACAGCTCGAAAGGGAAGGGGCGGTTTTCCAGATTGGTGTTCTGGCTGCTGAGATTCAGGTTACTGAAGGTCGTGTTGAGGCCGCGCCCGGCGTCTTGAATGGACAGGCTGGCATTGCTGACGGAGATTTGTTGGACGGCGGCAGCAATGGTGGTGCCGTTAGCGGACGGTGATGAAGAGGGAGATGGCGATGCGGTGGTTTGCGCTGTTGGTGCAGCGGCGGCAGAGCTGCCGCCGGTCTGCCAGTTGCTGACCCCATTGGCGTCGACGATCCAGTTGATGTGCAGGCCGTCGGCGACAAATTCCTGCATCTCAAGACGACCATCGAGCAGAGCCCGGGGCTCGATCTTGATCGCAATGCGGGACAGTGAGGCGAGTTCCTGACGAGCGCCGGGGTTATTCAGTCGCAGGTCATTTATGTTGAGACCGAATACCGGACTAAAGGCCCAGTCAATTTCTCCGGCGATGTTGAGTTGCAGCCCGGTTTGCTGAGCGAACACGGATTCCAGTGCGGGCTTGTAACGCACGGGGTCGATCACCAGAAAAATCAGCGCGATGCCGGCACCGACCAGCACAATCAGCCCCGTCAGTGTCAGCAGAAGAATCTTGATGAGCTTTTTCATGATGTGATGAGTTCCTTGTGATTATTCCCGCTCAAGCGGGCATCAGTGTACCCCAACAGGGTTGCCCATCGCATCCGCGAGGCCGGGTATAAGTGGTTGAAATGTGCAGCACTTCGACCTTTGCAGCCCTGTTACTGAGGGCCTTGCCGGGAGATCTTTGCTTTCAAAGCCCCGGCGCTGCCCGTATAATGCGCGGCACTGAAACCCGGCGCAGAATGTCGGTATACAGGCACAATTGGGGAAATTTGATGTCCTTACGACAGGCGACAGTGGAACGGAACACGAAGGAAACGCAGATCAAGGTATCTGTGAATCTGGACGGTACAGGCGAGCTCAGCGCAGACACCGGCCTGCCCTTTCTCGATCACATGCTGGATCAAGTCGCCCGTCACGGACTGATCGACATCACAGTCAAGGCTGTGGGCGATTTGCAAATCGATGCCCACCACACCGTCGAGGATATCGGCATTACCCTGGGTCAGGCCTTCAACAAGGCGCTGGATCGCAAAGGCATCCGTCGTTATGGCCACGCCTATGTGCCGCTGGATGAGGCGCTGTCCCGCGTTGTCATCGATTTCTCCGGGCGTCCCGGTCTGGAGTATCACATCCCCTTTACCCGTGGTGCGGTCGGCGGTTTCGATGTCGATCTGTTTCACGAGTTTTTCCAGGGCTTCGTCAACCATGCACTGGTGACTCTGCATATCGACAATCTGCGTGGCGTCAACTCGCACCATCAGATCGAGACTGTCTTCAAGGCCTTCGGTCGTGCACTGCGCATGGCCATGGAAATTGATCCGCGCAGCAGCGATGTGATTCCTTCAACGAAGGGTTCGCTATAAGTCGCTTGCCTCAATCCTGCTCTAGAAAAATTAGCTATGAATAAAGTCGCCGTAATCGATTATGGAATGGGAAACCTGCATTCCGTGGCCAAGGCCGTGGAATATGTCGGGAAGAACGTCACGGTCAGTGTCACCAGTGATGCGAACACGATCCTGCAGGCTGATCATGTGATATTCCCAGGAGTTGGAGCGATTCGCGATTGCATGGGCGAGATTCTCCGGCTGGGTATCGACGAGATTGTCGCCGAGGTGGTTCGCAACAAGCCGCTGCTCGCAGTCTGTGTCGGCATGCAGGCGTTGATGGATAACAGCGAAGAGAATAATGGCGTCAAGTGCCTCGGCATGGTGTCCGGACGCGTGCGCTATTTTGGCAACGCGCAGGGATCGGAAACGGGTGCGCTAACGGATGAACAAGGCAAGCGCTTGAAAGTCCCGCACATGGGCTGGAACATGGTCAAGCAGACCGACAAGCATCCGTTGTGGGCAGGCATTGAGGACAACAGTCGTTTCTATTTCGTGCACAGTTACTACGTTGAGTTGGGCGCGCAGGAGAAGGCTTCGGGTGTCACAGAATACGGCGTACCGTTCACCGCCGCGTTGAACAAGGGCAACATCTTCGCCGTGCAGTTTCACCCGGAAAAAAGTCAGCACAGTGGCCTGCAGTTGCTGCGCAATTTCCTCGCGTGGGATGGCAGCATCTAAAGTTTTGATCGCGGGCGGGGCCCGCTCCCACAGGTAATTCAAAATCAGGTAAACCAGAATTTATGCTAGTCATCCCCGCAATCGATTTGAAAGACGGTCAGTGTGTGCGCCTCAAGCAAGGCCGCATGGAAGACTCCACTGTATTCTCCGATGATCCGGTGAAGACTGCCGGCCACTGGCTCGCGCAGGGCGCACGTCGCCTGCATCTGGTAGACCTCAATGGTGCCTTCGCGGGCGTGCCCGTCAACGGTGAAGTGGTGGCTGCGATTGCCAAGGCTTATCCGCAACTGCCGTTACAGATCGGCGGTGGCATCCGCGATCTGGCGACCATCGAGCGCTACCTTGCTGCGGGCGTCACCTACGTCATCATCGGCACTCAGGCGGTACGCAATCCAGCCTTTGTGGCTGAAGCCTGCAAGGCGTTTCCGGGCCACATCATGGTCGGACTCGATGCGATGAACGGCATGGTCGCCACCGACGGCTGGGCCAATGTGTCCAACGTGAATGTGATCGATCTGGCACGTCAGTTCGCCAATGATGGCGTCGAGGCCATCATCTACACCGACATCGCTCGCGACGGCATGATGCAGGGCGTAAACGTGGCGGCCACGGTGGCGCTGGCCGAAGCGTCCAGCATTCCCGTCATCGCCTCCGGCGGTGTCAGCCGCATCGAGGATATTCACGCTCTGCAGGCCGCCGCAAAAACGCGCACCGGTGCAGGCATCATGGGCGCCATCACCGGCCGTGCGATCTACGAAGGTGCGCTGGACCTGGCAGAGGCTCAGCAGTTCTGCGACGCAGCACTGCGCGCATAAGGCCGCTCAACGCGAATCAGAAAGCTAAACGAGGCACGCAACATGGCACTGGCAAAACGAATCATTCCCTGTCTGGATTGTGACAAGGGTCGTGTAGTCAAGGGCGTCAAATTTCTGGATATCCGCGATGCCGGAGATCCCGTGGAAATTTCCAAGCGCTACAGCGATGCGGGCGCCGATGAGATTACCTTTCTGGACATCACGGCCAGCAGCGAAGGCCGCGAGACCACCGTGCATACGGTCGAAGCAATTGCCAGCCAGGTTTTCATTCCATTGACGGTGGGCGGAGGTATTCGCACGCTCGAAGATATTCGCACCATGCTGAATGCCGGTGCCGACAAGGTGTCGATCAACACTGCTGCCGTGTTCAATCCCGAGTTTGTGCGTGAGGCTGCCGAGCGTTTCGGCTCGCAGTGCATCGTCGTCGCGATGGACGCCAAGAAAGTCAGTGCAGCGGGCGAACCGAACCGCTGGGAGATATTTACCCACGGCGGGCGCAAGGCGACGGGCATTGACGCAGTAGAGTGGGCGAAGCGCATGGTGAACTATGGCGCGGGTGAGATTCTGCTGACCAGCATGGATCGTGACGGCACCAAGAGTGGGTTCGATCTGGCGCTGAACAAGGCGGTCAGTGAGAGCGTGTCGGTGCCGATCATTGCCTCTGGCGGTGTCGGCAATCTGCAGGATCTTGTGGATGGTGTGTTGCTCGGCCAGGCTGACGCAGTGCTTGCCGCCAGCATCTTCCACTTCGGTGAATTCAGCATTCCTCAGGCCAAGCGTTATATGGCCGACAAGGGTATTACGATGCGGCTCTAAGGTGCCGCTTCGCTTTTTTGTAGACGGATCATCTCCGAGACGGAAATCAGTTGGATGTTCTCCTGCGCGAGCGCAGGCAGTGCCTTCTCCAGATAATCGAGTGTTTCCTCGTAGGGATGGCCGATTCCCACCGCACTGCCATTCTCGCGCGCGGTTTGCAGCAAACGCTGAAATTCCCGATCAATATCCTCTGCAGTCGTCTCATTATCCAGAAACACATTGCGCGTCGTCGTAGGGATTTCGTGTTCGCGCGCCGTGTCACCCGCCACGCTTTCGGCCGTCGTGTAACTGTCCACGAAATACAGGCCTCGCTCCTTGAGCACCTCCATCACCCATTGCATCTGCGTCTGCATGCCGGTCAGTTCACTGCCCATGTGATTGTTGATGCCCTGCAGGTGGGGAACAGCGTCGATGTTGCCCTTGAGCGTCGCGATAAAGTCCTCTTGATTCAACTGATCAGTG
>CAIRBI010000317.1 GCA_903876785.1 uncultured Gammaproteobacteria bacterium | reverse complement strand
GTTCGGCTTCGACCGCTGGTACCTGCGCCCCACGCTGGACGTGGACGCGCTGCAGACGGAGACATCGGGCTTCGACGAAGAAGCTGGTGAACATCTCTTTCGCCTGAGCGGGGATGGCGACTCGCAGAGCGAAGTGGTGGCAACGCCGCACGTGGAACTCGGCCGGCTCTTCGACCTTGGCAGCGACAGCCGGCTGCGCGCCTATGTCGACGCGGGCGTGCGCCTTGCACCGGATGCCGACCGCGAGATGGATGTCCGGATTTCCGGTGCCAACGCGTCGATCGGTTTCATACGCAACCGAGTGGAAGTACCGGTGGCTACGGGGCTGCTCAAGGTAGGTGCGCAGATCTACCGCGACGATGCGCTGGATCTGCGGCTCGAGTACGGGCTCGAAGCCAATGACGATTTCCGCAATGAGACGGCGACCGCGCGTGTGGCGTGGCATTTTTGATCGGCGGCGGTAGTGACGTCGCGATCCGTAGGAGCGGGCCATGCCCGCGACAAGGGCATGGACGTTCGCGCCAGCGCCGGGTCGCGCGCGTGGCGCGCTCCTACATCTCCTGGGTCGCGCGCATGGCGCGCTACGGTCTGTTACGGGCTGACGCGTTACACGGCTCTCAGCCTGCGTTGACCGCATCCACCGCTTCCATCGCGCTGCGCATGGCGCCCTCGATGTAGCCCACAGCGGTACATCCCTGCGCGTCAACGCTCCTGCAGGGGCGCGGTTGCAGGTGCGCTACACCGATTAACCAGTTAATTGGCCACGGAGATCCTCGCCGGACGGTGCCAGACAAGCACTGCCACATCATTTCTCCATATTTCAGCTTTATCGTCACCTCGGCTCGAAGCGCTTTGCAATTCGAGATCGAAGGGCATGTTTGCAAGCTTGGAGAAATGAATGTCAACAGTCGGCGCCATCAATTCAAACACCGTGGCCAAGGCGATGCCTTACTCGCTCAATGACGGGAGTCTATCGGCAGATCAGAAAGCCGGGATTACATCCATCTTGGAAAATTTCGACTCGGAAAATCTGAGCGCAAGCGATGCAAGGTACATCACCTCAGAATTCAAAAAATTGGGCGTCCAACCGGGCAGGGCATTGGAAGCAGCGATGGCTGCAGTTGGATTTGACGCCAGGCAAGTCGGCAGTCTCGCTTTTGGTCAGAATCAACCTCCCAGAGAAAGTGGCTTCGGCGAACAAGCGGCAGGAATCGTCAGGAGTGCGGTGTCAGAGCTCAAGGCGTTGTTGAATTCGAACACCTCAACCGATGGGGCTTCGGATGCACCAAACGGAGCTGCCTCTGATCAAACGGGTTCATTCATCAGTACGTTTCTTTCTTCATACTCCGATTCAGTAAGCGCGTCTTTGATTGACACGATTTCGGGGCCAGGCGATGCCAGAAGGGATGGTCCGCTGCCTCCGCCCCAGGGTGGAGGATACGAGGGCGGCAGTGAGATTACCGCCTATCTGGAAAGCTTGATTTCTTCGATCACTCAGGGCGCTGACAGTAATGCCGCGTCTGGTTCAGGGGAGAGCGAGTTCGCAGGCCTCGTGAAGAGCGCGTCGGAGTTGTTGAAAGCCAATGAGGTTCAGCCCTCTGTCGATAACGTGAAGAGTTTCATGCAGATTTTGCAAAACAATGTCGCAGCCATGTTTGACGGCACAGGGCAATTTGTCGACCGGACAGTCTGAGGTACTTCGATCGGGGTTGGCCTCGGCGCGGCGTCCGCTACTGCCGGGGCCGGTCGAATCTGTATCCCACCCCGTACACCGAGGTGATGCAGTCGTCATCCGATCGAACGGCCTGGATCTTACGGCGTAGATTCTTGACGTGGGTGTCGATGGCGCGGTCGCTGACATCGCGCAGGTCGCTGTGTGCGCTATCCAGCAACTGTGCCCGCGAGAAAACCCTTCCTGGTTGTGCCAGCAGGTGCCGCAGCATGCGGAATTCCAGCGGCGTCAGTAACAGCCATTGACCACGCCACGCGATGCGCAGGGCGGCATCATCGATGGTCCACAGGCTTGCCTCGGCGGTGACGCGCCGCTCCGATCGGCGCAGCAGTGCGTGTACTCGTGCCATCACTTCGCGCGGACTGAAGGGCTTGCAGACGTAGTCGTCGGCACCGCTGTTCAGGCCCAGCAAGCGGTCCAGTTCATCGACACGGGCCGTCACCATCAAGATCGGGACGTCGCTGAAAGCCCGCACTGC
>CAIRBI010000316.1 GCA_903876785.1 uncultured Gammaproteobacteria bacterium | reverse complement strand
CGGTGGACGCTCGCGCAGCCGCACATAATTGGCCTGCAGCGCCGGCAGATTGACGCGCCAGTAGAAACCACCCTCAGGCTTCTTGAGCAGATTGGTCAGCAGGAACTGCCGCACCAGCTCATCTTCTTCGTATTGCGCCAGCACCACGTCAGCGGCGCTGCGACTGCCGATGCTGTCCAGATCAATGGCCAGCAGGCCGTCGAAGACACTGTCATGCTGGCCGGGGTAGGTCACTGGCGCAATGTCTGCCACCACCAGTCTGTCGACGCGCTGCGGGGCACTCAGCGCCAGCTGCATCGCCACCTTGCCACCCATGGAATGACCGAGCAGATGGCAGCATTCGATAGCGTGGTCATCCATGAACTCCAACACGTCCTGCGCCATGCAGGCGTAGTTCATCTCGTCACTGTGGGGCGAGCCGCCATGGTTGCGCAGATCGAGACCAATCACGGCGAAGTCTTTCGCCAGTTCGCGACTGTGCCAGGCCCAGTTGCCCAGACTGCCGAACAGCCCGTGCATGATCAGCAGGGGCTCGCCCTGTGTGGAATATTGTTTGAAATTCAGTTTCATCGATCGCTCAACAACCCGGCTTGCTCGGCCACCTGCTATGCACTTGCCGGGCTTTTCAGCAGCGCCAGCACATCATCGTGATGGGTCTTGGTCTGCACCTTGTCCATGACATGCACGAGTCGTCCCTCTTTGTTGATAAGGAAGCTGGTGCGCAGGATGCCCATGAACTCGCGCCCCATGAACTTCTTCAAGCCCCAGACGCCATACTTCTCCGCCACTGTGTGCTCCGGGTCGGAAAGCAGGGTGAAATTCAGGCCATCGCGTTCGGCAAACTTCTTCAGACTTTTCACAGGGTCGGGACTCACCGCGAGCACCACTGTATCGAGCGCCGCCAGCTCGGCCTGCACATCGCGCAGACCACAGGCCTGCACGGTGCACCCGGGCGTCATGGCCTTGGGATAAAAATACAACAGCACATTGCTGGTGCCACGCAAGGTCTTGAGCTGCACAGGATTCCCGTGCTGATCGTCCAGGGTGAAATCGGGGGCCAGGTTGCCGACTTTCGGAAAACTCATAACAGTGCTCCTGAGATGGAAGGCGGCCATTATAGCCAGCTGTCTGCCGCACAGTCATGGCTTTCCGGGCGCTCTTGGCAGCCCCGGACTCTGTGCTAGAATCCGGCCTCATGACACGTCCAGTAAAATCCATCGTAGTCCTCACCGGCGCAGGTATATCCGCAGAATCGGGCATCAGTACATTCCGGGCCAGCGACGGACTATGGGAGAATCATCGCATTGATGACGTCGCCACCCCCGAGGGCTTCGAGCGCAACCCCCAGCTCGTGCACCACTTCTACAATCAGCGCCGCCGCCAGCTACTGCAGGAAAACATCAACCCCAATGCCGCCCATATTGCCCTGGCGAGGCTGGAGCGTGAATTTCCGGGCGAGGTGCTGATTGTCACCCAGAACGTGGACAACCTGCATGAGCGTGCTGGCAGCCGCAACCTGCTGCACATGCATGGTGAGCTGCTGAAGATGCGCTGCCAGCAGACCAATCTGATCTTCGACGTGCGGGAGGACATCGGCTTCGACACGCTTTGCCGCTGCTGTCAGACGCCCGGCAATCTGCGCCCGCACATCGTCTGGTTCGGCGAGATCCCGTTGTACATGCCGCAGATCAACCGGGCCCTGGAGAGCTGCAGCCTGTTCATCGCCATCGGCACTTCCGGCAATGTCTACCCAGCATCCGGCTTCTATCAAACGGCGAAGATTCACCATGCACGCACAGTCGAATTGAATCTGGAACAGACCCGCTCCAGTTTCGACGAACAGATCTACGGCCGCGCCTCGGTAGTGGTGCCGGAATATGTGGAACAGCTTCTGTGCTCATTGCAGGCGCCGTGACCAGCGGCCACCCAGCCCGCGCCTGCATCAAGCCAGCAGGCGCTCCAGCAACACCTCCAGTTCCTTCGGGAAATATGGCCGCCCCTGGGGATTCACCGCTGTGGTGACCAAGCGCGCATCCAGCATCGTCTGCCCACTTTCGGCATGCACGATACGCTGCACGAATGTGAGTCGCAGGCGTGATTCACGCTCAGTCTCTACGGTGACCCGAAAAACATCGCCACTGCGCAGCGAGCGGCGATAGTCCAGCTCCGCGCGCACCACGACTACATTGATCTGCCGCGCGGTGAGCTGCGCAAAATCCAGCCCGTGCGCCTTCAGAAACTCGTGGCGAGCATGCTCCAGATAATTCTGATAAACGGCATTGTTGACGACGCCCTGCATGTCGCACTCGTAGTCGCGCACCGCCATGACCATGGTGAAAATACTCATCCCGAACCAGCTCCTTCATCCTGTAACTGCGGATTCTCTGGCGGCGATGATATCATCCCGGCAATCAGGATATTCAGCGCCTCATCATCACAGGATTACTGCCATGCGACTGCCACTGCTGCTCTCCATGTTGCTTACCTTCTCTGCCTGCCAGAGCGGCAACGATACGGAGACGAACAATTACCTGGAGGAAGTGGATATCGCGGGTCTGCAGGCCGCCATGAGCAGTGGCGAGCTGACAGCCGTTGCTCTGGTGACCCACTACCAGCAGCGTATTGCTGCGCTTGATCCCCAGTTGCATGCCATTATCGAACTGAATCCAGAGGCGCTGGACATCGCGCAAGCCCGTGACGCGGAGCGCGCCGCCGGGCAGATCCGCTCTCCACTACACGGCATCCCAGTGCTGCTCAAGGACAACATCGACACTGCTGACCAGATGCACACCACCGCCGGCAGCATCGCCCTGCTGGATGCGCCGACTCCAGCCCGGGATGCGTTTCTCGTGCAGCGCCTGCGGGACGCCGGTGCAGTGATCCTCGGCAAGACCAACATGAGCGAGTGGGCCAACTTCCGTTCGACAGAGGCCTCCAGCGGCTGGTCCGCCCGTGGCGGGCAGACTCGCAATCCTTATGATCTCGAGCGCAGCCCCTGCGGATCCAGCTCGGGTTCCGCAGTTGCCGTGGCCGCCAATCTGGCCGTGCTTGCCATTGGCACCGAGACCGACGGTTCGATTCTCTGCCCGGCGGCCCACAACAGTGTAGTCGGTATGAAACCCAGCCTGGGCCTGATCTCCCGCGTCGGCATCATCCCCATCGCACACAGCCAGGACACCGCGGGTCCGATGGCCCGCAGCGTTAGAGACGCCGCGCTGCTGCTCAATGCGCTGGTGGCGGCGGACCCTGAAGACGACATCACCACCAATCCACACGCCCGCAACCCGGTGGATTACACCCTCGCTCTGCAGGCGGACGGGCTGCGCGGCAAACGCATCGGGGTCATGCGCCAGGACTTCGGCAAGGACGCTGCTCTGGATGCGCTGATGGAACAGCAATTGACGATTCTGCGCAATGCAGGAGCTGAGCTCATGGACATGGGCATTCGTTCACGTAACTCCTTCAATGCGGCGGAAACCGAGGTGCTGCTGTTCGAGTTCAAAAACGATCTGAACAATTACCTCTACGAGCGCGGAGGGCCCATGCAAGACCTGGCGGACCTGATTCGCTTCAACGAGGAGAACGCCGCCATCGAGCTGGCGGACTTTGGACAGGAACTGTTCCTGCTCGCGCAGGAGAAGGGTAACCTCGGAGACGGGGAGTATCTGTCGGCGCTGGGCATGAGCAAGGCCCTGAGCCAGACCAATATCAATTCGGCGCTGCAGCAGATGGAACTCGACGCGCTGGTGGCACCGACCAACAGCGTTGGATGGCTGGTCAACCCTGCCGGCGACAATACTGAAGGCTATATTTCCAACTCCAGTCTCGCCGCCGTTGCGGGCTATCCAAGCATCACGGTTCCAGCGGGCTACATCAATGGCTTTCCAATCGGGATCAGCTTCATCGGCGGCGAATTCTCGGAACCGCTACTGCTGGGAATGGCCTATGCCTACGAGCAATTGAGTCAAGCTCGCAAACCACCCATCCTGCAACAGCCCTAGAATCGACGAGTTCACTCCATTTTTAACTCAGGTTGACCGAACCTCGGGCGTATGCTCATTCCACGCCGGGTTTGCGGTACTGCCCATAAAGCAGCTCCTCAACGTACTCCACGCACTTGAACTCGATCAGCTGCATGTTCGCATCAAGACGGCGGTAAAGAGGCATGCTGATGGTCCAGGGCTCTGTGTAGACCTCCGGGTCGGTGATAGTGGCTTCATAGCGAATCACGTTTTCACTCTCCAGCGTGTAACGTTCTTCGACGCGCATCTGATAACTGTGCCAGTTGCCCGAGCTGTCCAGCCAGGTGTCAGGCATTTGCCCGGTAACAGTAATCACCAGAGTGTCGCCCTCCCAGTGACCGATATTGTGTCCCATCCAGCTATCCACCTGAGATTCGTAATCAGGCTGATCCATGTACACAATGCGATCGGCACCGGCAAATTCATAGGTGATCAGCGTGGTATCGGGGGCCTGAACTATCTGGAAAGGATAAGGCAGGTAAGTGGCACGCGGCACACCCGGCAGAAAGCACTTCACAACCGGGTCCTTCGCCAGCCAGTCCGCCTGATTCTGCTGTTTGACCACCAGCGCTTCTGGCTTGTAGGGAATTTTGCCGCCAACAACGACCCCCATTCCACCGGGAATGGCACCCAGCGCCCCCATCTCGACGACTGAACCCGGGCGTGACGCATGCGTCTCCAGATCCCAGTGGGCCGTCCCGAGGGTCTGCCAGATACCATTGAAATCGGGCTTGCCATCGGGCGTACGGGGGACAGCATTACCCTGAGCTATAACAGAGCCGCTCGTCAGTACTGATACCGCACTGAGCGTCAGCATCACACTGTTGATAATTTTTTTTATGCTTGTTGTTTTCATGAACTACCTTTTTATAGTGTTTGCTCAGTTGCCGCTGGGATCGACATACGTGCCTTCTTCTACACGCTGGCCACGCAGAATGTTGACCATTCCGTAGTTGCCTTCATGGCAGGCATATTCGTAAACTTCTTCTTCCATCTTCAACATCGGCACCAACACGGTTACCGGAGCGACGAAGGCCTGCGAATCATTCACAGTAAACTCGTACTCGACCTTCTCGTCGGAGACTCGGGTGAAGCGCTCGATCAGATGCATGTTCTTTGCGATGCCTGTGCCGCGGAAGCTCTGGGTCTTGTCGGTAAAATTGATAGTCTCCACGACCAACGTGTCGCCATCCCAATACCCGCGCGAATCTCCTGTCCACTGCGCTACATCGGCGGGCAGGTGCGGACGCCCATCGATGGGCACGATGCGCGATTCGTGAATCATTTCGTTGAAAATCACGAAATGGTCCTTGTTCTGGAAAAGCTGCACATTGTTGTTGTACATACTGGGCATAAAAGGTGGCACTGAGTTGAAACCCAGCAGGCAGCGCTCGGACAACCCGCGATCTTCCGGGCCATCTTTACCAATCCCACCTACCGCGAAACGCACTGGACGCTCGCCCTCAATATCAGGACCAAGTCCGCCGAACGCCACGGGCGCTCCCGGCACACGGGCCGGCATTCTGCCATTCGGAGGATCGATGATCAGTGAGGTGCGGCGATTCTCTTCAATCGGCAGTCCATCGATCCAGAACTGGTTGTAGCCACCGACGCCGCCCTGAGAGGAATTGCCATCGGAGGAGGCTATGTCTGCCAGCGCCTCTTCCCGAATCCTGGCCACATCGTCATCCGTGAGAAATTCCTGATCGGCATATTTCGCCGGGCGTTCCAGAGGAGTATTGGAGCTGAAATTCCAAACGCCGCGCAGATCGGGCTGCCCCCATTCATTACGTGGAGCGGTGTAGTTGCTGTCAGCGGCATAGCTTGCGGCACTCAACGACGCAGCAACGCTCATGGATATCGCGATTGATAAGAGACATCGAGTGTTCACGTCATTCTCCTTCGGGGCTGTTGATGGGCTCTATGGGCGGTATTTCTTGATTGAACGTCCGGTGAAATCATCCATTTATTTCACGGAGGAGGCTGGAGAGTAATCCAGCCCTTTTCATTATTCAATGCCTAACCGGGGAATTGCGACGGGCTGGTCTATTGGTTGGAGACGATCAGGCCAAACTGATCGATTTCGATCAAGACTTCTTGCATGCCCGTGATATCGAAAGAGGAAGAGGCAGAACTCTGGTGCTCTGCGAAAACCAGAACCTTAAGGGCACTTTGGTGCCGTGCCGGCAACTTCAGAGTTGCTCCGCCAAACCCTTGCGGAATTGGCAAATTGACGATGTCGATGGCATCCGCATGGGTCGCACGGTAATCGCGCTTGTTCGAATACCATTCGAACTGGGTCAGTGGCTGATCCGCAACGATGCTGGTGTCATAGAAAAACACCACGTCCACACCGCTGACGATGATGGAATTCAAGTCCAGACGGGATGAGACGCGGATGCTGTTCACAGCAGTCTCCGCCATCGCATGCGCTGAACAGCCCAGCAGCAGCAGAAAAGGCAACAAGCGCAGCAGCGAATTCATGATGATCTCCTCGACGATTTGCAGCCCGCGACAAACAGGGCTTTTGACAATTGTGACCGGGAGGGGGATTTGCGGCAATAAAAAAAGGCCTGCATCTCTGCAAGCCTTTAAAGTAGTGGTGCCGTCACCAGGAGTCGAACCCGG
>CAIRBI010000315.1 GCA_903876785.1 uncultured Gammaproteobacteria bacterium | reverse complement strand
GCACACTGTCCATGATGGCTCTCAGCGCTGGCGCCGGCAACTGCTGCGCCAGCATCGTCAGCGCGTGCTTGATCAGCACCGGATTGTCAGAGTCCAGCGCAACCAGAAATTGGGTCAATTGTTTCTGCAACGCGATTCGCGCAGTCGTAGACAACGGCGGCGCTGCCACCCGGGTTGTGTTGACGGCCTCTTTGTCTTGTTCGATCGGGGGGGCATACCGATCGATCTATACCATCACCGCCGCCAGCGCCTTGCTTAAATCGGCCAGAGCCGGCCCGGGGTCGTCCTGCGTGTGCAGCAACGCTTCTAACGCCTGCGCAGCGCAACGCGTGTCAAGCAAGGCCAGGTTGGCGGCTACTCCCGAAATTTGGTGCGCCAGAGCGGCGGCCCCTGGCCGGTCGCCCGAGACCAGGTGAGTGCCAAGCAGCGCAATGGCGTCGCCGTAACTTACTGCAAAGCGACGCAGGTAAGTCTGGTAGGTCGGAAGGTCTAGCCAGTTTCCCAGTGCCTGCTCCGTATCCATTACACCCTTTGCCAGGGATGCGACGGCGGGCGCGCCTGAGGGCATTGACACAGCTTTGAGCGAAGCGGTCGCTGGCGTGGCTGGAAGCAACTTGGAGGGGCGACGCAAACGCTGGATCAGGTCGACAGTCAGGAGCACATCAAAGGGCTTATGGATAAACTCCGACATGCCAACGGCCATGGCTGCCTCCCGCTGCAACTCGAATCCCCCCGCGCTCAGGGCCACGATGGGAAGGTCGTCAAACTGGGGCATGCTGCGCAAACGGCGGGTTGCCTCTGCGCCGTCGAGCTCCGGCATTTGCACGTCCATCAGCACCAGGTCCACTTCAAAGGGGTGCGCCCGGAGCCAGTCGATCGCTTCCAGACCGTCTTCGGCCAGGCTCACCGTGGCGCCCAGACCGCCCAGAATGCGCTGCGCCACTTCACGGTTGATGTCGCTGTCCTCCACCACCAACAAGCGCACCCCCTCCAGCGGAAGGCTAACGCCCGGTAGATGCGAAGGCGCGCGGCCCAGATAGTTGCTTCGATGGCGCTGCGCCTGCAGCACGGCATTGTAGAGGGTCGATTTAGTCACGGGCTTGGACAGAAAGGCATCTACCAACTCTGCGTCGACCTGGTTGGTCAGACTGGCGAGCGGCTGAGCGGAGGCCGTGATCACGATCGCGCATGCGCGCTGGGCGTCTCTCGCTCGGATCGAGCGCGCCAAGGCCAGCCCCTCCGTGCCCGACACCTTCCAGTCAATCATGATTACATCAGGATGCCTGGCTCTCTTATGCACCTGCAGCCACGCCAAGGCGCCGGCGCAAGAATCGACCTTGTGGACCTGCCAGCCCAGCTGCTGCGCGAGCCCGCCAATTGCCTTCAGCGCGATCTCACTGTCGTCGACGATCAGGATCTTGATCCCGGCCACCTGCGAGGACGGATCCTGCGCCACAACGACTCGTTTCAGCGGCATGGTAAACCAGAACTCACTGCCCTGACCGGGCGCGCTGACCAGGCCGATCTCACCGCCCATCAACTTCACCGTCTGACTACTTATCGTCAGCCCCAGGCCAGTACCCCCAAAGCGTCGGGTAATGGACGCGTCGGCCTGCACGAAGGCCTCAAAGACAGCGCTTTGCTGCTCCGGCGGGATGCCGATACCGGTGTCGCGGACACTGAAGCGCAACCAATCCGACCCGTCTGCTCGGCTCAGCGACTCGATGCCCACCACAATGGAACCGGCCTGCGTGAACTTGGCGGCGTTGTTCACGAGGTTGATCAGTACCGCTTGCAAGCGCGTCGCGTCACCGACAATGCCGCGCACCCCTGCCGGCAGGGGTGCGATGATCAACTCGATGTCCTTTTCGCCGATGGACGCTCCCAGAGTCGTGGCCACGTTGTCGACGATCGTCTCCAGATCGAAGGGGGCCTGCTCGAGCTTCAGTTGGCCGGCTTCAATCTTTGAAATATCCAGGATGGCGTTGATGCTCCCCAGCAGCATGTTCCCCGAGTTCCTGATCTTGCGCACTAACTCGCGCGCGTCCCCATCAAGGCTGGTCAGCTCCAGCAGATAAGCCAGGCCGAGAATCGCGTTGAGCGGCGAGCGGATCTCGTGACTCATGTTAGCCAGGAACATGCTCTTCGCCGCGTTGGCGGCTTCGGCCTGCGCGAGCATCGCCGTCCGCGCCAGTTCCTCTTCCACGCAATCGGCAAGGTCGCGCAGCATGGCGATGTCCCCGGCGCCGAATGCCCGCCGCTGCGTGTCGATGACGCACAGTGTGCCGACTCGCTCGCCGCCCGGCGCATGCAACGGCGTCCCCGCGTAGAAACGTATGTTGGGACTGCCGGTTACTAACGGATTGTCAGCGAAGCGCGGATCCTCAGTGGCATCGGGGACAATCAGGATGGCGTCGTTCAGGATGGCGTGGCCGCAGAAGGAGATGTCGCGTGATGTCTCGGTCGCGTCCAACCCTTGGCACGACTTGAACCACTGCCGCCCCTCATCGACCAGAGACACCAAGGCAATTGGGACGTCGAAATGTCGCTGTGCGACTCGGGTGATGCGGTCAAAGCGCGCTTCGGCGGGCGTATCGAGCACCTTGAGCGCATGCAACGCCGCCAGGCGTTCCGCTTCGTTTGCAGGGATGTCGGGGGAATGCGGGAATTTTGCCGTCATAAAACTCTATTCCAAACCAAGCCCAGTAAAAGTCTAATTTTAAATCAGGCGGAAACCATCCCTTTCCCCAGGGCGTCCAAGGTTCCCTCGACTGTGAGTAGCCTCGCGACGGTCTTCGAGGTTCTTCGTCAATCGATCCCAGGTTGCCTGGTGTATAGCTGACGCGCACGCTAGTTCATTGAGAATTGCGGCAAAGCTTTGTCATTATGTTTGTTGTTGCGAGTCTGTCCGGCTACTCGCAATTTTTATAATTTGAGTTATAGCATTGAATTGCCGAATATTCGCCTCGTGCGAATTGTTCAATGGTTAAAAGTGGAATGACGATATCTCTAAGTTCTGTACCTGCTGCAGCTCCCCTTGCTGATGCGATAGAAGCCCATACATAAGCCAAAAAATAATCTATGGCAACGCCTTCACCATTTGCAAACATATAGGCTATCGAGGTTTGGCTAAACAAATCTCCTTGTGCGGCAGCTAATTGAAACCATTTAAAGGCTTCTACATTGTCTTGTGCAACGCCTAACCCCTCCTGAAAAATTTTACCTAGAAAAATATACGCGTCTAAATCTTCTTGTTCTGCAGCCAATTGAAACCAATTGAGCGCTTCCTCGTCATCCTTTGAAGTGCCGACCCCTTTCAAGTACATAGCCCCGACAAGGCTCTGAGCTTTTGCATTGCCATCGTTGGCCAACGCCAGAGTCGTGGTGAAATCTTGAGCGTAGGTTAATCCAGATTCCAAAAAAAGCAGTACCGACAAAAAAAAAGTGCTGAGCAATTTCACAGAATCAATCCTTTACATTAATTGTCAGGAATCTAACCCGGATTCCTCCACTAAAACAACCCATTATTTAGAATGTCTTATGCCGACTCACCTGGAAGGCTTGCATGCCCGGCTCCTCAACATGTGCCACACAGAAGCTCTCCATATGAATTAACAGCTTATTGATAATGTGCTTCGTGGGACCTTTAGCCGGCATCTTTGATCTGACCGGCTTCCAGAGGGAAGCGAGCGCAGAACTCAAGAAGAAATTTGAAGAGGCAGTTGAGCGGTAAGCCTGCGGGATAATCTCTGCAGTATTCATTTGTTGCCCTCGAAAGCATTTTCCTGAAGTATCTGTCATGACGTTAATCTGCGCAGCCACGCAGGGTGGCCTAAGCCCCGCTCGTCTTTTTAGCAACCCAACCAAAGGAATGAAGCTCATGACCAACACCTTCAACAAACGCGCTGCCTGCGCGCTCGCCGCTGGCCTGCTGATGGCCGCTCACACTGCCAGCGCACAGGACATCCAGATTCTCGGCGAGCGCATTTTCCCCGAAAGCCTGACTTCAGCGGCCGATGGCACCGTGTATTTCGGCAGCATCGGTCTCTCCGCGGTGCTGCGCGCCCAGCCGGGCGCCGCAAGCACTGAT
>CAIRBI010000314.1 GCA_903876785.1 uncultured Gammaproteobacteria bacterium | reverse complement strand
GAGGACATGTCGAGTGAAACACTGGCTATCGAGAGAGAGCATGATGGGGTTGGTCTGGCGATTGATTCCCATACGGCGGTAACGCGCTGGGAGGGGGAGAAGCTGGATTATGATCTGGCAGTGGGGGCGATGTTGCGGGGGCGGATGTCAGGGTTTAATGCGGGGCGGTGGTACCCAGGAGTTTCGTCAGTGTTTTCGAGAAAACCCCTCTAAACAAGGCATTCTTAGAGGGGCTTCACCGGGTGTCCAGAATCGCTACCGCGATTGCTGCATGCAGCTGGTAACGACCGTCTATTCGATGCAAAAGACACCGGAGGTGCGTCAATTGAACGTGCCAATCAACAAGCAACTGCCAGTGTCCCGCGGAATATAGTCATCACGCTGTCAGGATGGACGGGAAACAACACTGAATGCCCACCAGCCTTCGTCTCTTGGCTCTTCAGTAACCGGCTCCGTACTGAGTAAGCCCAGTTTGTAGAAACGGGATCGCCAAACATTGTCCATTTCAGCAGGATCTTCAATGCGATTGATAGTCACCGGATAAACGCGGCCGGCTACTCGAATGTAGCCTTTTTCATTCGGTCCAACCTGATACCCCCAGTACTTGCTGTCACAGGACATGCATCCTACGAAAAGTACTCCTTCCGGGGTCGCCCAGCAGTTCAGCGTCAATGAATGAGGACGAATTCCAGCAGCAATTTGCAGCTGGCAGTTTTCCACTTCGTTTACAGGGCTCCAATCGCTTACTGGCTCATTGATGCGTTCGCCGAACAGAATTCCGCCCGGCGTACGCTCGCAAGGGCAGACCATGGAGTAGATATAAAAGGCAACGGCGGCAGCGATGATGATCCCGAAGAAGGCAATTCCCGAATACAGGTAGATCTTGTTGTTACCGGACTTCCTTACAGTTTCCATAATTTTATTTTCCTTGATGGCGTTTGATTATAGGGTGCCCCTGAAAAAATGGCCAATGCGTGACGGTGGGTCAATTGAACGAACATATCAACAAATACCTTATCAAATGCGGGGGCTAGTTGTATCTGAGGGAGAATTGCCGACCATCTCATTCGCAAAATTCATGACCATGCCTCCAGCACGGTCGTCGCGACCGAGAATTGCAGGCCTGTCCAGATACGCTTCCAGAGAGTCCAGCTTGCCGGTACTCGTGCAGGCGTCTACAAACTCGCTGTCGAGACTCGTCCTCGCGAGCACTCCCTGCCAGGCTTTTTCCAGAACCGGTGCATAAAGCGATCGCTCCAACCAACCACGATCGATTCCGCGCTTGATAGCCATGCCAATCATCGCTGTACTGGTGATCTCTGCAAACG
Organism: uncultured Gammaproteobacteria bacterium; assembly: GCA_903876785.1. Classification (GTDB taxonomy): domain Bacteria; phylum Pseudomonadota; class Gammaproteobacteria; order Pseudomonadales; family Pseudohongiellaceae; genus UBA5078. Next base: position 1,247 of record CAIRBI010000314.1, on the reverse strand, counting down.
CCCCGGGGTGATCGATAACTTCACGCCACATTCCATCAGCATCCTGATAGGGGAGCAGAGTTGCCAACAACTGCAAATAAGACTCAAGCACAGAGCCATAGGCAGGATGTGATAAAGGGATGTCGCTGAGACTCAGTGCCAGGCCGAGAGCAGGAAAGGCGTTACCCCTGCTCCAGGCCACATCGGCGAGCGGTGAATGCCGATACAAACCGTCTTCGCGCAGCAGCATTTCCTGCATGAAGGCGATATGGCGAGCTGCCATATCGAAGAATCTTGTCTCGCCGCTCAGCTTGCCCGCCTTCACCAGAAGTGGCGGCGCCATGAACACCGAATCACTCATCTCGTTGTGAAAGGGTGCAGCTTCCAGCATATTGCCCTGATCATCAAAAGCGAGGCCTGCAGCACGCACTGCGATTTGTAATGCTGCGGTGTCGCCGGTACGCTCCGCGTATTCTGCAAACACGAGCTGTCCAGCCATCACCGAAGCATTGTCGACCGCTATTTCAGCGCCTGACAAATAGGGCTGGAGCAGGGCTTCAACGGCTTCGATTTCCCCGAGTTGCATGCGACCGATCAGACTCATGCCGGGGACGTAAACGGGTGCAGAAAATTCATGGCCATAAACCTGCGCCAACTGCTCAGCCAGTTGTTGCGGTGAACGCTGTATGCGCCGGGTGAGTTCCTGACGTGCAGCGGACTCCACCACGGGAGGCATCTGTAGCAATTGTGCGAGAGAAACCGCTTTTTCCGGCAACACCTGTACTGGAATCGAACCGACCCCTGCCACTTTCTCGCGCTGCAATGCATCCCCCAGCCCTGCGGTATCAGCGCCAACAATGATGACAAGGTCCGGGGCGTGGACTGCCAGCCAGCGCCACAGCGCGTGAGAAACCGGATTTTCGCCATATGCCTCACCATCCGGGGGGAATTGCAGTCTTTCCGGGTCTGGATTCGCAACAGGGATTGCAATCAGGTTGATCGTGCGCTCTGCGTTTGATAACTGCGCATAGTCCTCATGCAGCGTGCGGATCAGCGCGGCGGCGGGTGAAGCGCCAGACAATCCGCCCAGATACACCACTGTGCGTGCATTCGGCACTCCGGCGTTGACGCCATAGGCTTCGATCACCGTTCGTTGCGCACTGAGTCCAATTTCCCAGACTCGTTCTTGCGCGGTTGCGAGCGACGCCGGAAAAAACAGCACCAGAACCAGAAGTGAATTGACGCGCCAATTTCTCATACATTACCCG
>CAIRBI010000313.1 GCA_903876785.1 uncultured Gammaproteobacteria bacterium | reverse complement strand
GTGATCATGGTGCGCGCATGATCCTTCTCCAGCGCTTTTGCGAGCGTCCGCAGCACTTGTCGCTGATGTTCCGGATCGACCATATCGATGAAATCCAGAATTATGATTCCACCAAGATTGCGCACCCGCAATTGCCTTGCAATGGCAGTAGCCGCTTCGAGGTTGGTCTTGAGCACCGTCTCCGCATGATTCTTGCTGCCGAGATAAGCTCCGGTGTTGACGTCTACCGTGGTCATAGCCTCAGTCTGATCAATCACGAGATCACCGCCAGACTTGAGTTTGACTTGCCGTCCCAGCGCCTTGTTGATCTCGTCGTCGATGCCGTAGAGGTCGAACACCGGACGCTCGCCGGTGTACACCTCCAGTTTGTTGCCGAAATCTGGAATGAAATCCTCTATGAAGCGTGCGATCTCCTTATACGCTGATTGCGTATCGACACGGATTTTCTCGATATGCGGCGTGATCAGATCGCGCATGGCGCGCATGTACAGAGGCACATCGCGGTGCACGACACGCACCTCGCGGCTTTCCCCGATGCGACGCTCCACTGCACTCCAGAGCTTTTTCAGGAAGCGGATGTCTTCGATAAAATCTTCGGCGCTACAACCCTCGGCAGCAGTGCGGATAATGAAACCACCGCGACCCTGCACTTCCTCCTGCACAATGCACTCGTCGAGAGCCGTCAGCAGACGTGCTCTCTCCTCTTCACCTTCGAGGCGCTGAGAGATGCTCATCAGAGGACTGCGCGGGAGATAAACCAGATTCCTCGAGGGCAGAGTCAAATGAGTGGTCAACCTGGCACCCTTGGTACTGATGGGATCCTTGGCTACCTGCACTACAATCAGCTGACCTTCTCGAACCAGATTCTGGATCGGAGGCGGTGGATCCGCCCTCACTTCGAAACCGTCAGGACCAACCGGGGCGATATCGGCACTGTGAATGAACGCCGCGCGCTCCAGGCCGATGTCGACAAACGCAGCCTCCATGCCGGGCATCACCCTCACGATTTTGCCGAGGTAGATATCACCAACATGACCCTTGCTGTGCGGGCGCTCGATGAATATTTCCTGCAGGAGTCCGTTTTCTATCAGAGCCACCCGCGTCTCCATGGGGGTCACGTTGATGAGGATTTCCTCACTCATTGACGAGCGCTCCTTCGGCTGTAGCGGACAAGCCGGTACGCACTCCGAAAATAGCCAACAGTTCCGCTGTTTCAAAGAGTGGCAATCCCACCACCCCGGTGTAGCTGCCCGTCATTGCGCTCACGAATAATGCCCCCAATCCCTGAATGGCGTAGGCGCCGGCCTTGCCTTGCGGTTCTCCACTGGCCCAGTAGCGCTCGCAGTCCTGAGCTGACAAGTGTCGGAAGGTGACAGTGGTGGCAGACATGCGCACATCCTGACGGTGTGAATCGCACACTGCCACGGCCGAATAAACGAAATGTTCTCGACCGCTGAGTAGCTGCCACATCCTGAAAGCATCTGCCCTGTCGAGCGGCTTGCCCATAATGTGGCCGTCACAGACCACGATCGTATCGGCACCCAATACCGGCCAGCTCTGGTGGCGCGTGTTTGACTGATGGAAATTGGAGTTGAAAACAGACAAAGACTTTTCGAGCGCCAGTCGCTGCACAAGGGCAAGCGCTGGTTCGCCCGGGTGGGCTTCCTCATTCACAGTATGATCGGCGATTTCGTAGCGCACGCCGATTTGTTCCAGCAACTCCCTGCGGCGTGGCGAGGCTGAGGCCAACACAACCCCTGAAAATCGGTCTGACATAACGTACCTTCTGCAAGCGGAAACGGTCTTTACTGACACCTGAACTTATCTGACGCTGAAGCCGCGCCGCATCTGCCTCAGCAGCAGGAAGAGCCAAGGCCAGATGAAGGCGCTGGACAGCGCCCCCAGCAGGAACAGCAGATTGGTGTTCACCGCCTGATCGGCGGCGATTTTCATCCAGTGCGTCATCATCAGATGCAGCCCGATGAGTGCCAGCACCACGCCACTCTGCTGCACGGAAGAGAACATCCTCAGGCGCTGATGCAGGCTCAACGTGATGTAAGCGATAATCGCAAATGCGAGGGCATTGAGACCGAGCATCGAGCCTTCCATGATATCCATCAGTAGTCCGGCAACCCAGGCAAAACCAATCCCGACACGGTAGGGAAGAGCCATTCCCCAATAGATGAGCACCATGACGACCCACTGCGGGCGGTAATTCATGGCCCATTCCGGGAATGGCACGACGGCTAACAGAAAAGCCACCAGAAACGTTAGGATCACCACCCAAAAGGCATTGCCACGCAGTTCCATATCTACTCCTGTCCCGTGGCTGCGCGAGGGGGGCCCACAAACTGTTCCGTTGCAACCCAGACGGGCGCGGCGCTGCTCTGCAACTGGGCATCCAGGTCATTCTGGGCCAGATCAAGAAGCATCACATGACGGGTACGGTCCATCTGTGCGAGGGGTCTGGCCTTGATCGTGGCGAAGGGTTGCCCTCGATCATGCACCACGCTCGTCACCAGCGCGACCGGGTAGTCCTTCGGGAAACGCTGGCCAAGCCCTGAACTGACGAGCAAGTCTCCCACTACGATGTCCGAGGTCTCCGGCACGTACTCAAGCTCCAGTTCGGGAATTTCGCCGCGACTGCCTCGAGCAATAGCGCGCTCTCCGCTACGGTTGACTTGTACGGGTGTCCCATGGCGGGAATCGGTGATCAACATGATCCAACTCGTGAAAGGCAGCACTTCAACCACTTGCCCCATCAGCCCGTGAGCGTCGAGCAATGCCTGCCCAAGCTCGACACCATGCTGTTGACCACGATTGATAAGCACGCGCAGGGATCCGGGATCGGAGGAAATGTTGATGATTTCGGCGGTCAGAATATTGCCGCTGACGGCGGCGGAGGCTTCCTGCAATGCGCGCAGGCGGCTGTTTTCAGTTGAGAGGCCAGCCACCAGTTGCAACTCCCGCTGCGCGAACAACAACTCTTCACGCAAGCGTTCGTTCTCCTCGATGAGATCACCGTGGGAGACAAATACGTCGTCTATCCAATAGGAGACACGGGTCGGAATATCGGCAACCCAGTAAACAGGGGCTGTCAGGAAGCCAAGGGTGTAGCGAACCCTATCAAGATAGTCGAAGCGGCTGTCAACGAACATGACAGCCACCGACAGGACGACGAACGCAGCGACGCGGTATTCCAGCGATACGCCTTTGATGAATAGAGTCTTGATGTCGAAACCTCTAACGGGTTATTCAATGGTCAACGAATCCATGTCATTCAGGTCCATCAATTCCATTGCTTTACCACCACCCCGTGCCACGCAGGTCAACGGATCTTCTGCCACGATGACGGGCAAGCCCGTCTCTTCGGAAAGCAGCTTGTCCAGATCCTTTAGCAGCGCTCCACCACCGGTCAACACCATGCCGCTCTCGGCGATGTCGGAGGCCAGCTCTGGAGGGGATTGCTCCAGAGCACTCTTCACCGCCTGCACTATGGCAGACAGGGTTTCCTGCAGAGCTTCCAGAATTTCATCACTGTTCAGTGTAAAGCTGCGCGGCACGCCTTCGGCCAGATTGCGGCCACGCACGTCGATCTCGCGCAGTACACCGGACGGAAACGCACAACCAATCTCTTTCTTGATACGCTCGGCCGTGGCGTCACCGATCAGACTACCGTAGTTCCTGCGCACATGAGTAATGATGGCCTCGTCGAAGCGATCGCCGCCGACACGCACGGAGTCCGCGTAAACGATGCCGTTCAAGGAAATGATGGCGATCTCGGTGGTCCCGCCACCTATGTCAACCACCATGGAGCCGCTGGCCTTGTCGACCGGCAGTCCTGCTCCGATGGCCGCCGCCATGGGCTCTTCCATCAGCCTGACTTCGCGGGCTCCGGCACTGAGCACCGACTCACGAATGGCGCGACGCTCCACCTGCGTAGACTTGCAAGGGACACACACAAGAACCCTGGGGCTCGGCGGGAAGAAACTGTTTTCGTGAACTTTGCTGATGAAGTGCTGCAGCATTTTCTCGGTCACTTGGAAGTCGGCAATCACGCCATCCTTCATGGGACGAATGGCGGTGATATTGCCTGGAGTCCTGCCCAGCATGCGCTTGGCATCGGTGCCCACAGCAGTGACCACCTTCTGGCCGTTGTGAGTGCGAATGGCCACCACTGATGGCTCATTCAAAACGATGCCCTGGCCTCGCACATAGATCAACGTGTTGGCGGTACCCAGGTCTATCGCGAGATCATTGGAGAACATTCCCCGGAATTTTTTGAACATCGACGTTTGATTAACCTCAAAATAGAAAGCCTCCCCCGACCTCTGGGCAAGCAGCTGTCCATAGACTTGAAACAAGTATTCAGCTGACGCGCTTGATTTCGTGCAAGGGGTTGGATAAATCGGTGGAAGCGCGCGGCGGGCTGATTATTTGCCGGCATTTCCTGAAACTGTTGCCCTAGGCCGGGGTCTTTCCCGTATAATCACGGCTTCTCCGGCGAATAGATACGCACTCTAACAACGGCAAGGATAGAGGGCAATAGTCAATTTGATAAATGCCAAAAAACGGGCATTACCGCACAAATCAGGGCCGGAACCCTTGCTGACAGGACTCGTTATTGCACTTGCGTATTTGGAGATTGTGAATGGCATTGGAGAAATCAGACGTCGAAAAAATTGCTCATCTGGCACGTCTGCACATTGACGCTACCGAAGCGCAGGAAGTGGCCAGCCGCATTTCCTCCATCCTCGATCTGATCGACCAGATGCAGAGTGTTGAGACCAGCAATGTGGCCCCGCTTGCTCACCCATTCGATGCAGTGCAGAGACTGCGCCCTGATGTCGTCACGGAAAAAAATGAACGTGAATATCTGCAGAAAATTGCGCCTGCTGTTCAGGATGGCCTCTACCTGGTCCCGAAAGTCATTGAGTGAAGCGCAATGAACAAACGCTGCGGCACCTGACCGTATTTCCGATCAACAAGCACCGCTACCAAGAATCACTAAATCCAGATCAAGGACACACAAGCATGTCTCGCAGAACAGTCGCCGAACTCTCGCGCTCGCTGGCACGGGGAGAATTTTCCAGCACGGAACTGACCCGTGACTATCTCAGCCGCATCAAGCAGTTCAATGGCGTCTACAACGCTTACATCACGATCACCGAAGAGCTGGCACTGGCTCAGGCTGCAGCGGCAGATCAGCGCAGAGCGCGTGGCGAACACGGCCCGCTCACGGGCATTCCCATCGCCCACAAGGACATCTTTTGCATGCAGGATGTGCGCACCACTTGCGCCTCGAAGATGCTGTCAAATTTCATCTCCCCGTATAATGCCACTGTTGTCGAGCGCCTCAATGCTGCCGGAACGGTGACTTTGGGCAAGACCAATATGGACGAGTTCGCCATGGGCTCTTCCAACGAGACCAGTTTCTTCGGCGCAGTCCGCAATCCCTGGGACCCCGAGCGCGTTCCAGGCGGCTCATCCGGCGGCTCCGCTGCAGCCGTAGCGGCTGATCTGTGTGCAATTGCCACCGGCACCGATACGGGCGGCTCGATTCGTCAGCCAGCGGCATTCTGCGGCATTACCGGCTTCAAGCCGAGCTACGGCCGTATCTCCCGCTGGGGCATGATCGCCTTCGCCTCCAGCCTGGATCAGGCCGGCCCCATCAGCAAGAGCGCTGAAGATGCTGCGCTGATGATGAATGCGATTGCAGGCCCGGACAGCAAGGACTCCACCTGCGTGGAGGTCGCCGCACCGGACTACATGGCGACGCTGAACGATACCCTGCAGGGCCTGCGCATCGGCGTGCCGCGTCAGCATCTGGCGGAAGGCCTTGGTGCCGAGGTGGAATCCGCGCTGCAAGCCGCTCTCAAAGTCTTCGAGAGTCTGGGCGCCACCATCAAGGAAGTCGATCTGCCGAACAGTCACCTGTCGGTCTCTGCCTACTACGTCATCGCCCCGGCCGAGGCCTCTGCAAACCTGTCGCGCTTCGACGGCGTCCGCTACGGCTACCGTTGTGCCGACCCGGTCAATCTGGAGGACATGTACAAACGCAGCCGCAGCGAAGGTTTCGGCAGCGAGGTCAAGCGCCGCATCATGATCGGCACCTACGCGCTGTCAGCCGGGTTCTACGACGCCTACTACATCAAGGCGCAGCAGATCCGCCGCCTGATCAAGCAGGATTTCGACAATGCTTTCAAAGAGGTGGATGTGATCATCGGGCCGACCACGCCGCACACTGCTTTCAAGCTGGGCGAAAAGAACAGCGATCCCGTGACCATGTATCTGGAAGACATCTACACCATCGCGGTCAATCTGGCCGGGCTCCCCGGCATGTCCATCCCCGCCGGCTCGCACAAGGGCCTGCCTATTGGCATTCAGCTGGTCGGAAAGGACTTCGACGAAGCGCGCCTGCTCAACGTCGCCCATCAGTATCAGCAAAACACGGACTGGCATCTGCAAAGGCCGGAGGTATAAGTCATGGTCTGGGAAACAGTCATCGGTCTGGAAGTACACGTACAACTGGACACCAAGAGCAAACTCTTCTCCGGAAGCAGCACCACCTTCGGTGCCGAGCCCAACACTCAAGCCGGCATCTATGATCTGGCCATGCCCGGAACGCTGCCGGTCTTCAACGAAGCTGTGCTGCGCATGGCGGTGAAGTTCGGCCTGGCCATCGACGCCGAGATCGGACGCCGCTCGGTTTTCGACAGGAAGAACTACTTCTATCCAGACCTGCCGAAGGGCTATCAGGTCACTCAGCTCGCCTTCCCCACCGTGGGCAAGGGCAGCCTGCAGATCACGCTTGAAGACGGCAGCGAAAAAGTCATCGGCATCACGCGCGCGCACATCGAGGAAGATGCGGGTAAATCCCTGCACGAAGACTTCCAGGGGCTCACCGGTATCGACCTGAACCGTGCAGGCACCGCCCTGCTGGAGATCGTTTCCGAGCCGGAACTGCGCAACGCGAAAGAGGCCGTGGCGTATCTGAAGAAACTGCACGCCATCATCCTTTACCTCGGCATCTCTGACGGCAACATGGCGCAAGGCTCCATGCGTTGCGACGCCAACGTCTCCGTACGCCAGCTCGGCGCGACAGAATTCGGCACCCGCACCGAGATCAAGAACATCAACTCATTTCGTTTCGTGGAAAAAGCTATCAATCATGAAGTGCGGCGCCAGATCGACATCATCGAGGATGGCGGCCGCATCATTCAGGAAACCCGCCTTTACGACGCAGACAAGGACGAGACCCGCTCCATGCGCAGCAAGGAGGTGGCAAACGACTACCGTTATTTTCCGGAACCGGATCTGCTGCCAGTCGTGATCGACGAAGCCTACATCGAAGCCGTGCGCGCCGAGCTGCCGGAGTTGCCGAACGCCAAGCGCGCCCGCTTCGTGAGCCAGTATGGGCTGAGTGAGTACGACGCCGGGGTGCTTTCCAGCAGCCGCGAGATGGCCAATTTCTATGAAGAAGTCGTGAATATCTGTGGCGACACGAAACTGTCCGCCAACTGGGTGACGGTGGACCTGCAGGGCTTGCTGAACAAGAGCGATCTGGAAATCAGCCAGTCACCCGTTAGCGCGTCGCGCCTCGGCGCCCTCATCGGCCGCATCAAGGACCAGACCATTTCCGGCAAGATCGCCAAGGCCGTTTTCGAAGCGATGCTCGGCAGCGAGCAGTCTGTCGACGAGATCATCGAGAGTCAGGGACTGCAGCAGGTCACCGACTCTGGCGCCATCGAAAAGCTGGTGGATGAGGTGATCGCCGCCAATCCCGAGCAGGTCGCCCAGTTCCGCGCCGGCAAGGAGAAAGTATTTGCGTTCTTTATCGGTCAGGCGATGAAGGTATCAAAAGGCAAGGCCAACCCCGACCAACTCAATGCCCTGTTGCTGCAAAAGCTCAAGGGTTGAATCCACTCGATCGAGTCAAACTTTCATGATTGAAGAAAAGAAAACCGGCGCCGCGCGCACGCAGGCTGCCGTCACTGATGAATTCTGGACAGACGAACGCGTTCAGGGTTTCCTGGAAATGCTGCCGCCCGAGGGCATGCCAGCAGACTACAACGTCCTGCTTAAAGCTTACCGAGGCATGTTGCCTGATACATTTGAGCGCCTTATCAACTGTTATATCGACGCTGGACGTGACATCAATGTGCGCCTCGAAGATGGCAGCACCTTTCTCGACCACGTCTCACGACACAGAAAATCAACGGAATATGCGCGACTGCTGGAAGACGCGGGCGCAACCAGAACCCGCGCCGTTTGAGCCTGTGGGAGCTTGCCCACAAGCGATAGCTGATTTTGTGGGAGCTTGCCTGCAAGCGATAGCTTGTCAACGGCGATATTCACGCCAGGATCTATCGCTTGCAGGCAAGCTCCCACACATAAGTCGTCAGCGGCGCGGGCGACTGCGACTGTCGGAGCGACCACGATCTCCGCCTCTGCTGTCTCCAGTCTTGGGCGGCGCCGTGAAACGCGTCGGTCTCGTGAAAGGAGGTGGAGGCGTCAGCAGGACGTCATCGGGGCGGATGCAGGCCAGCTTGTGCCCCAACTTCTCTTCGATGTTGGGCAATAGAAACGAATCCTCCTCGCACGCGAAACTGATCGAAGTCCCCGCATTGCCAGCACGGCCCGTGCGGCCTATGCGATGCACGTAGTCTTCCGCCTCTTCGGGCAGACTGTAATTGATCACATGCGACACGTCGTCGATATGCAAACCACGGCCCGCCACATCAGTCGCCACCAGCACCTGCAGCTTGCCTTCGCGGAACGCTTCCAGAGTCTGCACGCGCTTGTTCTGCGCCACCTCACCTGAGAGCAGACCGCAATTGATGCCGTTGCGATAGAGATTGTCGGCCAGCTTGCGGACCTGATCGCGGCGATTGTTGAAGACAATAACCTTGTCAGAACCTGCGGAATTGATGATGTTGTAGAGCAGCTTGTACTTGTCTGCGCTGGTCACCAGGTAAACGATCTGATCGATCGTATCTGTCGCGACCTGTTTGGGCTCGATCTCGATCATGATCGGCTCCATCGCCCAGCGCTTGGTCAGCTCCAGGATTTCCGGCGTGAACGTAGCGCTGAACAACAGTGTCTGCCGACACTCCTTCGCTGGCGTACGGGCAACCACGGCGCGCACCTGGGGAATGAAACCCATGTCGAGCATGCGGTCCGCCTCGTCGATCACCATCAGCTCGACCAATCCAAGATACAACTGATCATTTTGTACGAAGTCGATCAGGCGGCCGGGGGTTGCCACGACGATATCGACTGGCCGGCGGTCAACCGCACGCAGTTGCTTCTGATAGTCCTCGCCACCGACCAAGGTCACGACGTGCAGATCAGTGTATTTGCAGAGATTCTGCGCGTCGCTGGCGATCTGAATCACCAGTTCGCGGGTCGGCGCGATGATGAGCGCGCGCGGCTCACCGATGTAACGCTGCTGTTGCACGGGATTGGTGAGCAGGTCATTGATTATCGTGATCAGAAAGGCTGCCGTCTTGCCTGTGCCTGTCTGAGCCTTTCCGGTGACATCGAGTCCCTGGAGGGTATATTTCAGGCTCTCTGCCTGGATGGGAGTGCAATACTGGAATCCGAGATCTGCTATCGCCTTTCTGAGGGGGTCAACCAGATCAAAGGCTGAAAATTTCAGCCTTTGATCGCTTGTTTCATTATCCATAGGGAACTACACCGCTGGCCTTGGGCCTGTTGAAATTACCCTCGCAAGGGTCCCTGTCAGTTCTGAATTTACTTATAAATCTGTTACTTATATGTTGTTCCGATGAACGCGCTGGAATCATAGCTGCCAAGCGCTGGAACATCAATAGTGGGCACTCACCTGATCGGCCTGCGCCGGGCCGGCACTGAACTCTCGTTCAAACCTCGGTCAAGCCACCAAACGCTGCCAGCAGCGATTTCATGAGACGCGACAACTCCAGGCTCATGATCGCGAAGTCCTGATCGAACTGCTGCGCTTCGCTCTCCGTATCTGCCTCCTGCGCCCGCTCCAGAATCATGTCTTCGAACTTCAGACGCGTGACCGTAAGGTCTGCGGCAATCATACAGCTCAGCGTGTCATTCCAGACCACTCCCAGCTTCTTCACATGTTTGCCCGCAAGCAGAAGCGCCTTGATCTCGTCGCTGCCCAGATCCTGACCCTTGCAGCGAATCACATTGCTGTCTTCCAGCGGATTGAACAGTTCGCAGTCCTGGTGGATGACGAACTGCTCGGTGGCCTTCTGCTTCTCCATCCAGCGGGTCATGACATCGCTGGGCGCATGCTGCACATCCGGCAGTGCAATGGGCAGGGAACCGATGCTGTCGCGCAGTAACGTGGACAGGTCTTCTGCCACACTGGCGCTACTGGTGTTGATGATCAGGAGGTTGTCCTGCAGCGCCAGATACGCATGGATTCTGCGCGTGCGCGAAAACGCTCTGGGCAGCAGCGCAGCGATGACATCATCCTTGAGCTGGGCCTTCTCTTTGCGGTTGATCTTGCGGGCCTGCTTCTGCTCGATCTCGGCAACCTTTTCGGCCAGGGCATCGTTGACGACCGACGCGGGCAGCAGCTTCTCGTCCTTACGCGCGCAGAACATGATGCAGTCGCCGACAGCATGGGTGAGCGCCTCATGCTCGCCGCCGATGGGACTCACCCACCCTGTGCGTGTGCGATCGAAAGTGGTGCCGGAGCGAAAGGCGTGCTCTGCGAGTTGTTCTTCCAGCGCCTCAGCGCTCAGATCAAGGGGGGCAGTGAAGCGATAAAAGCGGATATTCTTGAACCACATGAAGAGTTTCCAGAGCTTGTCAGTGTCGGCGCGGCCAATATGGCCGATGGCGCAAAGTCAGGGCCGCGATTCTAGACCAACGTCGTCATCACTCCTAGCGCCACCTTCTCTGAATTGCCTTCGGGGAGTTCAGATTGTCGCGAAAACTCAGGCCAAGCGATTCTGAATTCATAGTTTCTGAAATCCAACCGTATATTGTTCGCTATCCGGTAGACATCCTCACGCATTGAAACTCTAATGCCCCACTCATTCTTGGCAGCTTTGGCCAGGCAGAAACGTCATGTAAATAAAAATAAGAGAGCACGCCTTTGTTGAAAACCACCCCTGCCTTGCTAATCAGCACCCTTCTATCACTCGCATCATCACTTGGCCACGCTCAGAACACTTCTGAGGAGAATGCTTCGGTCACCTATCCGGCCAGCTATTTTGCGGAATTCGGCGCTGTCTCCGTCAACGACATGTTGAATCGTATTCCCGGAATCGCACTTGCCCTCGATGGCAACCAGATTCCCAGCATCGGAAACAACAACAATCGCGGACTGGGCGGGGAAAGTCAGATCCTCATCAATGGCAAACGCATGGCAGGCAAGGCGAACGAAACCCGCACTCAGCTTGATCGCATCCCGGCCAGCCAGGTGAGTCATATCGAAATCATTCGCGGCACGTCTGGCGATCTCGATGTCCGCAATAGTGGCCAGCTGGTCAATATCGTGCTGCTGGAAACCCAGTCCACGTCGAGTGTTTCCGTTGAAGCCGGTGCAGCCTACTATCACGATGGGACTACCGACCCCATCGGGTCATTGTCTTACAGCGGTCAAACCGGTCAATTGCAGTACCTCATTGGCGGTACTGTCAGCTCGGCGTATGAATGGCAGGAGAGCTCTGAACTCAGCGTGCTCGCCAATGGTGCTCTCAATGAGACGCGTGTCTTCGATCGACAGAGAGAACAGACCAACTACGCCCTGAATTCAAATCTGGTGTATCAGTTGTCAGAGGCCGACCGGGTGTCTTTGAATGCCTTGTACGGCGAGAGCAATCCACCCGCGACATTGCTGCGCACTATCACCGATCTGAAAACGTCACCACAGAAGATTATGATCGAACGCGAGGACCTGCCGGCTGCCGCCGACAATTGGGAGGTCGGAGGAGACTACGAACACACCTTCGACGACGGCGCCAAATACAAGGTGTTGTTGATCGTCAACGAAAAGAACAACGACAGCGTTCGCGAACGCTATGTGTCTGCAGGAATCGGCCAACCCGAGACGAAAAATCTGTTCCTCGCCTCAGACAGTCGCTACCGAGAGCGCATTGCCCGGACTTCCTATTCCTGGGGTCTGTCTGAGGGGCAAGCACTGGAACTTGGCTTCGAGGCTGCAAAAACCATTCAGAACTCGGCACTGAGATTGGGCTCCAGAACCTCAGCCGCCCCCTCCGCTGAACACGGCGGCCTGTCACCCGTGCTTGTTCCCAATGCCATCTCTCAGGTGGAGGAAATTCGCTATGAAGGATTTGCTGTCCATAACTGGCAGCTCAATCCCCGTATGTCACTCGAAAGCAGCCTGCTGTATGAAGTGTCGGAAATTGCACAGACTGGCGACGTCGACAAGAAACGAGACTTTGATTTCATCAAGCCGAAACTGGATTTCCGCTTTGATATAAACCGCAGTTTTCAATTGCGCATGTCTGCAGAAAAAGATGTGTCGCAGCTAAGCTTTGCTGACTTTTCAGCCAGTGTGAATGCGCAGGATGAAGACCAGGACACCTGGACAGGCAACCCGTCGCTGGAGCAGGAACAGACCTGGCGCTACAACCTCAATCTCGACTACAGACTTCCCAACGACAGCGGTGTGCTCAATTCCCGCTTGTTCTACTACGACGTTCACAATTCCATAGGCCGAATCGACATCTCTCCAAACAGCAAAACGCTGCTGAGCACCAACGGCAATGTTGGCGACGGCGAGATATTCGGTCTGTATTTGAATGCCAGTATTCGGCTGGGGTTTCTGAACCTTCCCGGCGCGGTGCTCACGGCAGGACTCAATCTGGAAGACGCGTATATCTATGACCCCCTCATTGCGAAAAAGCGCACGATTATTCCCATCGACCGAGGCAGTTTCCGCATTGGCTTCCGCCATGACGTGTCAGCATTGAATCTCAGCTACGGCATGAGTTATCAGGATGGCATTGGCGGAGTGGGCGGCACCGGCGGCAATCGTGTGCGTTATGACATTGATAACGTGCTGTTCTATGGTATGGGCAAGGTGCGAACGGACCTTGTGGCGTTTGTCGAAAAAGTCGGTTACCGCAATATCACTTACAGATTCGAAGTGAACAATGCCCTTGACTCAGAAAGGTGCCTTGAGAGGAAGCGCTACAACGGGCACATCCGCAATCGTAATTTGCGGGAAATCGAATACAGCTGCACAAACACCGGGCCACAGGTTCTGTTGAAGATCAGATCGACGTTCTAGCGGGCACGTGTCGAGCAGACCGCGCACTCGGGATCTCGCGGCAGCCGCATTTCCCGCCACTGCATGCTGCGGGCATCCAGCAGTAACAGGCGGCCGGTCAGCGACTTGCCAACCCCTGAGATCACCTTGATGGCCTCCATCGCCTGCACCGAGCCGATGATGCCGACTACTGGCGCCATAACCCCGTTGAGGGAACAGGTAGCCTGCTCATCGTCGCCTAGACGGTACAGGCACTGATAACAGGGGCTGCTGTCTTCCCGGCTGTCGAAAACCGCCACCTGCCCTTCCATGCGGATGGCCGCGCCGGAGACCAGAGGCACACGGTGCCGCACACAGGCCTTGTTGAGCGCGAAGCGGGTCGTGAAATTGTCACAGGCATCGACTACCAGCGTGACCGACGGCACCAGAGTATCGAGATCTTCGACCGTGAGACGCTTCTGCAGAGGAGTAATGCGAACATCGGGGTTGAGATTACGCAGCGTTTCTTGTGCGGACAGCACCTTGGCCTGCCCAAGAGATTGTTGACCGTGGGCAATCTGACGCTGCAGATTCGTGATTTCCACGGTGTCATCATCGGCGATGACGAGATGGCCGACGCCTGCGGCAGCGAGATACATGGCTGCAGGACATCCAAGGCCTCCCATGCCGACTATCAGTACAGTGGCGTCCAGCAACTTCTGCTGCCCGGCAACATCCATTTCCGGCAGCATGATCTGACGGCTGTAGCGAAGTAGTTCCTCGTCCCGCATATCATCATCCTGTCTTTCATAGCCCTGTCTTTCATGGCCCTGGCTGTCATGGGAGCGGGTGGCTGCGCAGCACTCAGCTATTCGGGGCGGGATTCCACTTCAGCCACTCTGCAGTGAAATAACTCACGCACTGATTGGCAACCAGCTCTTCGTTGAATTGAACCTGTGGCACAGTGGCAATCGTGCCATTTTCCCAGAGCAGCGCGTGTACGCCGACTGGCGTGTTTCCCCAGTATTCCACTCGCGCTGTGTAAGCCACCAGATCTCCGGCGACCGTTGCCTGCACTCTGCAGATCAATGAGTCGCGGGCGGCCACGCGACGAAAAGCACCCGCCGACTCCAACCCTGCTTCGAAAACCTTCTGCATGCTCAGTCGAAACTCCTTGGGATCGACATCCAATCCAACCCAATCAGTGACCTCGGCATAGACATCGAACTGCGTGATACCATCCAGCGCCAGTCCATTGCCACGCGGATATACCTGCGCCTGGGAATACCCGGACGCAACAACAGACAACAACAAACTAAAAAGCACAGCGCAACGGCGTGCAATCAAAATCGTCACTTCAGGTCTCCTGTGTATGAATACTTTACGGGCAAAGACAATCCCACTTTTTTGGACTAGTCCTTCACGGCGGCGAATTCTGCGCTGTTTTCGCTTAAATTGCACCTCCCTGCCAACCTTGCCAATCCGAGCGCTTTGGCCTGCGCTCATCCACTGCATAAGGAAAACTCATGCATAACGAAGTGCTCAAATTCTGGTTTGAAGAGACACAACCCAAACAATGGTGGACTGTCTCCCCGACGTTCGATCAACTGATCACAGCACGGTTTCTGAATATGCTGACAGAAGCGGCGCACGGCGAGCTCTATGATTGGCGAATCGCCCCCAGGGGACGACTGGCGGAGATCATCGTGCTGGACCAGTTTTCACGCAATATCCATCGCAACACCCCGGCGGCGTTCGCACAGGACCCAACCGCATTGGTGCTGGCCCAGGAGGCCGTGGCCGCTGGAGCCTTGGCACAGCTCTCGCCCACTGAGCGTTCGTTTCTGCTGCTGCCCTACATGCACAGCGAGTCGAGGGCCATTCATGTGATCGCAGAAAATCTGTATCGCGAGTATGCGCCGCAGGGCAATTACGAATTTGAGCTCAAACACAAATCCATCATCGATCGCTTCGGGCGCTACCCGCATAGAAATTCCATTCTTGGACGTGTTTCCACAGATGAGGAGATCGAATTCCTGACACAGCCGGGATCGCGGTTCTGATCAACCGCCAATCAATCTGATCTCGTTCGCGGCCGCGTTATTGCGCGGGCTGAAGAAGGGCTCTGCGACCCAGACTGACGCGGTCATTGCCATTCAGGTCTTTGAGGGTCCGCACCG
>CAIRBI010000312.1 GCA_903876785.1 uncultured Gammaproteobacteria bacterium | reverse complement strand
TAGGCGAGCACCCAGATCACCGCGAGAACAATCAGTGACTGCATGAAAGTCGACATACCGGGTACTCCATTAGAATCGACGTGGCGATTGAGTGGGACTGGGTTTTATGTTGCGGAGATCGTTAGCGAAGAAATTGATGCCGCAGAGGCCGAGCAACACGTTGCTGAGCTCTATCCACGGATCACTCTTGTGCAGTCCTTTCACCGCGAGATCCACCAGGCGCGCCTGCTGCAGAAGACTCTCCAGTGTCGTCACGCTGAGTCGCTCGACGGCGGCACTGACCGGGCCCTCGTGGTTCTTCCTGATACCCTCATTCTGCATCGCACTGCTTGTGCTCTGCCCCGCCGCCATGCGCATGGAGATGGCAATCAGGATACGCAGTTCGCGGGTCAGCATGCCGAGGAGTGCCAGCACCTCGTTACCCTCGGAGCGCAGTCCATTCAGTATCTTCAGGCAGTGGCGGGCATTGCCCAGCAACGCCGCATCCATGAGGTTGAAAGTGTTATAGCGTGAATTGTCGGCGACCAGATTCATGATCTGCTTTCTGTCGATCTGCACCTTGTTTTCGGGGCTCGCACCGGTAAGAAGACGCAACTTTTCGATTTCCTGGCTGGCGGCGAGCAGGTTGCCTTCCAGGCGGTCACTCAGTATCGCGATAGCCTCAGGATCGGCATGCAACCCGTAGGCAGCCATGCGCGCACTGATCCAGCGCGGCAGCGCCTTGCCATCTATTGGCCATACCTGCACGAAGGCGCCGGCTGTCTCCACTGCCTTGAACCACTTGGTATTGAGAGCGCTGCTCTCCAGGCGTGGGCTGACGATGATGAGGACGTTGTCTGGATTGGGATCGGCGAGATAGTGCTGCAGGGCTGCGCGTCCCTCTTCCTCCAGTTTGGCCGAATAGAGGCGCAGTTCGATGATTTTCTTGTCGGAAAACAAGGAGAGGCTGTTGCCTGACTGCAGCATGGTCTGCCAGTTGAAGCTGCGATCAACGAAGAACAATTCCCACTCGCTGAACCCCTGCTGGCGGCAGCGGGCGCGCAATTTGTCGAGAGTTTCCTGAACCACCAGAGTCTCGTCACCGGCGATCCAGTACATTGGCAACAGTTGCCTTTGCAGCTGGGCGGGGAGCTGGTCGGAGTTGATGCGCATTTCAGTTGTTGCCCGTTGCCCGCAATCGGCTGAGCAACTGCTGCACGAGGTCCTGGCGCATTTCGACACGCAGCATTTCCATTTCCTCCGTGCTGCCAGCAATGTTGGCGATGTCTTCAAAGTAACTGCGTTGCGCCGACAGTACCTGCGGTCCAAACAAGGCGACGCCATCGCGCTCCAGGCTTATTTCAACGGCCAGTTGCAGGTCGTATTGGGCGGCCCTCGCGCGTCCGTTGACGGCTGCGGTACGAGTGTCGGACTGCTCTGCACCGATACGTAACGTATAGGGTGACTGTCCATTGATCGTGCTGATCTGATTCGCCTGCAATGTCGTGCGCAGCTGCTGCAGAAAGGCGCCGTTGGCCTGTGCCGCCTGCAACCGCACACTGGTGAAGGGCAGGGCCCCCTGCTCTGTGCCGCGCAGCGCGAAGCCACAGGCCGTCAGCGTGCACAGCAGTCCAAGAAGGAGCATGAGGCGTGTAATCGTATGGCGCATTTTAGTTGCTCGTTTGACTGGAGTGAGTCCGCGCAGGCGATTCGCGGCGTTTCAGGATGACACTTCTGGAGTCGCTGCGCCCGCACGCGGACTGGTTGTCGTAACCTTCAGCAGGCGGATCTGGCGGCTGTCCGCATTCAACACGGTAAAGTGGAAATCCTCCACATCGATGCTCTCGTCGCGCTCCGGAATGTGATTCAGGTGCTGCAGGACCAGCCCACCGATAGTATCAACTTCCTGATCGCTGAACTCACTGCTGAAATATTCGTTGAACTCCGCGATCGGCGTCAGTGCCTGCACAATGTAATTGCGTGTATCGATCTTCTTGATGAAGCTCTCATCGTTGACGTCGTATTCGTCCTCGATCTCCCCAACGATTTGCTCCAGCACATCTTCTATGGTGACGATGCCACAGGAGCTGCCGTATTCGTCGATGACCACCGCCATATGGTGGCGGGTCTCCCGGAATTCCTTCAGCAGTACGTTCAAGCGCTTGCTCTCCGGCACAAAGGTGGCCGGACGCATGATGCTGCGTACGTCGAAACTGGTGCGATCACCACTGCGGATATACTGCAGAAGGTCCTTTGCCAGCAGGATGCCGATAACGGAGTCGGAGGTTTCAGCGATTACAGGGAAGCGCGAATGAGAGGCTGTAACGGTAATGTCGAGGACATCTTCGAACGAGTCCGTAGCGTCGACAGTGATGACTTGTGCGCGGGGAATCATGATTTCCCGGACCTGCATACTGGAGACCTGCAGCGCGCCTTCGATGATGGCCAGTGCATCGGCATCCAGCACATGGTCCTGCTCCGCATTGCGCAGCAGTTCCAGCAGGCTCTTGGTATCGGTAGGTTCGTCCGAGAAAACCTGCGCTATCCGTTCGATCCAGGACCGTGGTCTTGGATCGATACTTGATTGGTCGTCTGCCATTTGCTGATCTTTTTTCCTCGTTCGGTGTAGAAAAGATATTCGAGATTAGGTGTTGGTATCAGTGTTTAGTGTTCATCGTTGCGATACGGATCTTCGATCCCAAGGGCCGCGAGAATCCGTCGTTCCAGCGCTTCCATTTCTTCTGCTTCGGCATCGACCTCATGGTCATAGCCATTCAGGTGCAGCGTGCCGTGCACGACTATGTGCGCCCAGTGCGCAGGTGCGGATTTACCCTGCTCGATGGCTTCTTGAGCGACTACTTCTGCGCAAATGGCGAGATCTCCAAGTGGAATTTCCTCCAGCTCTGCCACGATGGCAGCCGGGACGCCACTGAGAAAAGACAGCACATTGGTGGCGTAGTCCTTGCCACGATAGTTGTGGTTGAGCTCAGCCGATTCTCTGGCGTCGATGATGCGGATACCGACATTCACCGGCTTGCTGACGTTGGATGCATGCTGCTGCGCGCACTCGATCCAGCGCAGGAAATCTGCCTCGGCAGGGACGGCGATCCCGGCACTGACACTCCCTTCAAGAGCATTTTCGAAATCAAGCGTCGCGATCATAGCCCTTGTCCTGTCCGCCATCCTGGCCATTCAGCGTGCCGATATTTCTCTGGTCGTAGCGGTCGTAGGCTTCCACGATGCGCTGCACCAGTGTGTGACGCACCACGTCCTTGGAATCAAACCAGGTAAAGGCGATACCTTCTACGTTCTTGAGAACCCGGGTCACTTCGATCAAGCCGGATTTTGTGCCCTTGGGCAGATCGATCTGGGTGACGTCGCCCGTAATGACCGCCGTGGAGCCGAAACCGAGCCGGGTCAGAAACATCTTCATCTGTGTAGTCGTGGTGTTCTGGCTTTCGTCCAGGATGATGAACGAGTTGTTAAGTGTGCGTCCGCGCATGTAGGCCAGCGGCGCAATCTCGATGACATTCTTCTCGATGAGGCGGCCGACGCGCTCGAAGCCGAGCATCTCGTAAAGCGCATCATAGAGAGGCCGCAGATAGGGGTCGATCTTCTGGGTGAGGTCGCCAGGGAGGAAGCCCAGTTTCTCGCCCGCTTCGACGGCAGGCCGCACCAGCAGCAGACGTTGCACACGCTCCTGCATCAGCGCCTCGACGGCACATGCGACCGCCAGATAGGTCTTGCCGGTGCCCGCGGGGCCTATGCCGAAATTGATATCGAAGCGTTGAATCGATTCGACGTAGTCGAGTTGATGCTGGCCGCGCGGCTTCACCGAGGTGTTGGGGGTCTTGAGGATCAGCGGCTTGTCGACATCGAAGCGAGTCTGTTCCGTTTTTTCTGCCGTGGATGGCAGTTTGTTCTGCACTTCCTTAAGCGCGAGGTGCACGACATCCGGATTGACGCCATCTCCACTGCCGGTCGCGGTGTAGAGTCTGTTCAGCAGGTGCCGGCCGCTCTCCACGGCGTTCTTGGAGCCGGAGAGATTGAATGCATTGCCGCGCTGCTGAATCTTGACGGCCAGCGACTTCTCAATTTGTTGCAGGTGTTCATTGAGATGGCCGCATAAATTGGCCAGGCGGTGTGTGTTGTCGGGCTCGAGAACGAGCCTCTGAGTGAATTTCTGGGTTGCCATTAAGACAGCTTACAAACCTCCTTAGTTCAGTCGAAATGCATACGTATATTGGTCGCGCAGCGGCCGTAGTATACCAATCTATCGCTGCTTGTAAGCACTTTTAACAGGGCGGTTATTGCAGCGTTCCCACCAGCGAATTCGGGTAGGCCAAGGTGATCTTGACGTCGGCGAACTGGCCGATCAGGCGACTGTCATCGCAGCGGAAGTTCACCACGCGGTTGTTCTCGGTGCGGCCCTGCAGGTCGCCCGGATCCTTGCGGGACAGGCCGGTGACCAGTATGCGCTGGGTTGTGCCGATCATGCGTTCACTGATCCCCGCCGCCTGCTGGATGAGCTGGGCCTGCAGGATGCTCAGACGGTGTTTCTTCTCCTGCTCGGAGGTTGTGTCTGGCAGATCGGACGCCGGGGTGCCGGGGCGAGCACTGTAAATGAAGCTGAAGGAGGTGTCATAACCGATCTCCATGATCAGGTTCATCGTGTCTTCGAAGTCTTTGTGAGTCTCGCCGGGGAAACCGACAATGAAGTCCGATGACAGACTGATGTTGGGACGTATCGCCTTCAGCTTGCGAATGATTGACTTGTACTCGAGCACCGTGTGGCCGCGCTTCATCGCTGCCAGAATGCGATCCGAGCCGCTCTGCACAGGCAGATGCAGGTGATCTACCAGGGCTGGTATCTGGCGGTATGTCTCGATCAGCCGGCTGCTGAATTCAGTGGGGTGCGAGGTGGTAAAGCGAATCCGGCCAATGCCATCGATGGCGGAGACGTATTGAATCAGCGTTGCCAGGTCAGTGACCTGGCCTTCGTGGCTCAGACCTCGATAGGCGTTCACATTCTGGCCCAGCAGGTTGATTTCCCGCACCCCCTGTCCCGCTAGATGCACTGCTTCTGCAAGCACGCCGTCCAGGGGGCGACTGACCTCTTCGCCGCGGGTATAGGGTACGACGCAGAATGAGCAGTACTTGCTGCAGCCTTCCATTACCGTCAGGAAGGCCTCACAGCCGTCCACCGTGGGCTCGGGAAGCCGGTCAAACTTCTCGATTTCCGGGAAGCTGATGTCCACGACCGTGTTGCTGCCGTCTGATTTCTTCAGCATCTGCGGCAATTTGTGCAGCGTCTGCGGACCGAACACGACGTCCACATAAGGGGCGCGTTTGCCTATGGCAGCACCTTCCTGGCTGGCTACGCAACCTCCGACAGCAATCTTGAGGTTCGGATTGGCCTTCTTCAGTGCCTTCCAGCGACCCAGTTGGTGAAAGACTTTCTCCTGCGCCTTCTCGCGAATGGAGCAGGTGTTGAGCAGCAGCAGGTCGGCCTCTTCCGGTGTGTCTACCAGAACGGCGCCGTGGGATTCCTTCAGCATGTCGAGCATGCGTGACGAGTCATACTCGTTCATCTGACAGCCGTGGGTCTTGATGAATACCTTTTTGATTTCTGGGCTAGGGAGAGAGTCGTTATTCATCATGGCAGGACGGATTCCACCCCGGAGGGGTATTGCAAAACAGGCTGAGCAAAAGTGGCGGTTTTTTACAGAGCGCGGATTGTAACAGCTTAGCAGTACGCAAAAAACCTGCGTGGGGCTGCGAAAGAGTGCGAAAGAGTGCGAAAGATTGTCGGGTGACAGGGAGACAATTGCTGTAAAATGCCAGCTAGCTCCGTCCGGTCCGAAAGAATCGCGCTTGAATTGCGTGAATTCGCCCTGATATAGAGGAGCGTCAACGTTTACGAGATTGCATTAATGGCTACTCCTTCCGAAATCTACAGAATCACGTTCCTCAACAAGGGCAAGGTCTATGAAGTCTTTGCCAAGCAGGTCTATCAGAGCGAGCTGTATGGCTTCATCGAAGTCGAAGACTACATCTTTGATGAGCGCAGTCAGGTAGTAGTAGATCCGAGCGAAGAGAAGTTGAAGGCCGAGTTCCACGGGGTCAAGCGCAGCTTTATTCCGATTCAGGCGATTGTCCGCATCGACGAGGTCGAGAAAGGCGGGGTCAGCAAAATCTTCAATGGCGACAATATCACGCCATTCCCGGTACCCTTCATGGCGTCCCGCAATACCGACAACCAGAAGTCCGAGTAGTCATTTAAATCCACTCGTGTGGCGGCAGCTCCAGTAGAGCCGTCGCCGACACGGTTGAATCTCCGCCTCGTGCAATCCTTACAACCCCAGTTCTCTCTCGATAGTCGCCAGTTCCACGCAGAGCACGAACACCTGCATGGCTGCCTCAATTTCCTTCAGGCTCGGGAACGAAGGCGCCAGACGGATATTGGAGTTGGCTGGATCTTTGCGGTAGGGATAGGTAGAGCCAGCAGGAGTCAGCTTCACGCCTGCGCCGGCCGTCAGTTTCACCACCTTCTCAGCCAGTCCGGGCTGGGTGTTGAATAGTACGAAGTAGCCGCCTTGTGGTGTCGTCCAGTCTCCCAGACTCTTGCCATTGATGACTTTACCCTTCAGTCCTTTGTCCAACTGCTGCAGCAAGACCTTGAACTTAGGCTCCAGAATCGCGCGGTGACGCTGCATCAGGGCGCGCAGCGTGGGCATATCCTTGAGGAACTTCATGTGGCGCAGCTGATTGACCTTGTCCGGGCCGATAGTGGCGATGCCGAGTTGCTCGGCGAAGCTTGCAAGGTTGGCCTCGGAGGTCGCGATGAAGGAAATGCCCGCGCCGGCCTGCGTTATCTTGGAGGTGGAGCCGATGACCAGCACGTTGTCCAGAGTCCCGGCAGCTTCGCTCAGCGCAATGATATTGGCCAGCACGGGAGGATGATCCACCAGATGGTGTTCGGCATAGGCGTTGTCCCACATGATGCGGAAATTGGCACCGGCGATCTTGCCAAGTTGCGCCATTCTGCCGACGACCGCATCGGAGTAAACCACGCCATCGGGATTGGCATACTTGGGGACACACCAGATGCCCTTGATCAAAGGGTCAGCCTTCACCAGTGCCTCGATCTGATCCATGTCCGGGCCATCCGTGTTCATGGCAACCGGGACCATGGCGATTCCGAGAGCCTCGCAGATGGCGAAGTGACGGTCATAGCCTGGTGAAGGGCAGAGGAACTTCAGCGTGCCGCCAGTTGCTGCGGCTTCCTTCTGCCAGGATGAGTCGCCACCACGCACGCCTTGATACAGGGCGCTGGTCACCAGTTGATACATGAACTGCAGACTGCTGTTGCCGCCGACCATGGTGCGCGACACCGTTGTCTCCAGGTATTCAGCCGCCAGTTTTCTGGCTTCCGGAATACCCATGATGCCACCGTAGTTGCGGCTGTCAGAGCCGTCCTGGCACAGGTAATTGCCAGCGAGGATGCCGTCGAGTTCGTCACTGAGGTTCAGCTGTTCAGTCGAAGGCTTGCCGCGCGTCAAATCCAGATTCAGCTTCTGGGCGCTCACGCTCTGATACTGTGCACGTAATTCCTGTTGTCTGGCTTGCAGTTGCTGGTGGTTCAAGAATCGCTCCTCAATGATGGCGCTGTCACAGCGCTGCTGAATTTAACGGGTGGCTTCCCTGGTCGTGACGGTCGTGTGAGACGATCATGCATGCCAGTGGCCGCGAACAAGCGCGCGGATTTTACAGTATACTCGCCGCAAACTCGATCAGGACTTTACATGCATCACACTCAGGATGATTTGCTCGGCGAATCGGCGTCAGATTCTCAGCCCCCATCACTTTCCGTACACCCTTATCAGCGCCTCACCCCCGAACGCGTGCTGGACGCTGTCGAGAGCGTGGGTATCCGCACGGACGCCCGCATTCTTGCGCTCAACAGCTACGAGAATCGTGTTTATCAGGTAGGAGTGGAGGATGGCCCTCCGGTCATCGTGAAGTTTTATCGCCCGCAGCGCTGGACCCGCGAACAGATTCTCGAAGAGCACGCCTTCGCTACTGAGCTGGCCGATCTGGAGATACCGGTGGTGCCGCCGTTGCCGCTTGATGGCAAAGAGACGCTATACGATTTCGACGGTTTCTCCTTCGCCGTTTTCGAGCGTCTGGCTGGTCGTGCGCCCGATCTGGATGATCCCGATAATCTGGTCGTGCTCGGGCGCTTCATCGGTCGCGTGCATCTCGTGGGGGCGACGCGCTCCTTCAAGCATCGCGGCGGGCTGACGGTCGAGCGCCTTGCGATCGAGAGCCGCGAGTATCTGCTGAGCAATCACTTCATTCCGGACTCACTGATTCGTGCCTACGACACTCTCAGCCAAGATCTGATCGTCAGACTGCAGGCGGTGTTTGATCGCAACAAAGGGACACGATTGCAGCGCATTCATGGCGACTGCCATCCGGGTAATGTGTTGTGGCGCACCGATGCGCCTCATTTCGTGGATTTTGATGACACCATGACCGGGCCGTCCATCCAGGATCTGTGGATGTTGATGTCGGGCGAGCGGGATCAAAGGCAGGGGCAGTTGCTGGAGCTGATCGAAGGTTACAACGAATTCAACGACTTCAATCCGCGCGAGCTGGACTTGATTGAAGCACTTCGCACATTGCGAATCATGCACTACAGCGCGTGGCTGGCGCGTCGCTGGGAAGATCCGGCGTTTCCAAAGAGCTTTCCGTGGTTCAACACTGAGCGCTACTGGGCGGAACACATTCTGGAGTTGCGGGAGCAGATGGCGGCGCTGGATGAGCCACCGTTACGCTTGCTCTACTGATTAGTCTTGTATGACTCAGGGTCTGGCTTCGTCCAGCACCTGAATGAGCTCCTTCTCAATAATCTCGATATCCTTCTCTTTGAAGCCCATGTGCACCAGGCGCACGACTCCTTGCGGATCGACAAGATACGAAGTGGGCATACCGATGACGCCGTACAACTCGAGTACGTTGCTTTTCGTGTCGGCGGCGATCAGGTAATCGAGCGGAGTGTCCAGCAGAAACTCGCGGCCATCGTCGACGGGATCATCCACGTTGATCGCAATGACTTCAAACCCAAGCTCGCGGTACTTTGCATAGAGCTCGTTGATGAGTGGCATCGAACGCAGGCAGGGCGCGCACCAGGACGCCCAGAAATCCACATACACAGTCTTGCCGCGCAGTGCGGAGAGGCTGATTGCCGGATTGCCGTCCTGAATGTCCGGCAGTGTGAAGTCGGGGGCTTGCTCACCTTGTTCCAGTGCCATCGCAGGGGAGCCAATGCAGACGCCCAGCGTCAATGCGCTGGCAAGCAGCAGGTCTCGCAAATTCCAGTTGCTGTGGATGGAACGGCTCACATTCCAGCTCATAATGTTGTCTCCATTCACTCTCTATGTCGACTCAGGATGCCATTTCAGGCGGGTGACGCCGTGTGCATCGTGGGAAAGCTCCGAATAAGCTGGTGCCAGCGCTGGCGCTGAATCTTCAGGCGGAACCCGACTTCGCGGTAGCTGTCACGAATCTCCAGTCGTTCCCAATAGTGCCACTTTTCCTGCAACTCTGTGGTCTTCGCCTCATACCATGCCTGCTGATGCTGAGCCCACAGTTGCAGTGTCGACTTCATCTGTTCGTATTCCTGTTCCAGGCGCTGCTGCCATTTGTCTGCGTTGCGCAGCGACTCACAGCGCGCGGCGGCGCGCCGGAACTGCATGTCCAGGCGTGCGGTCTCGATCACGACTGGCGAGATGCGTTTGAGGTCGCTGGTCAGCCCCACAAAGGAGCAACCACGGATAAACCATTTGGTCGGGTCGTAATGCCACCACTTGATGCCATTGCGATAATCCCATTGAAAGGTATGGTGATAATTATGATACCCCTCGCCATAGGTCACCAGCGCCAGCAGGCCGTTGTCCCGTGCAGAGCTTGCGTCGCTGTAGGGCTGACGGCCCCATATGTGCGCGATTGAGTTGATCAGCCAGGTAACATGCTGACTCATTACCAGTCTCAACAATCCGCCGAGCAGCAGGCTGCCGATGATGTCGCCATTCAGAAAGCCCAGCAATACCGGCAGCCCGATGTTCATGAGCAGCACCAGACTCAGGTAGTGCTTGTACTGCCACGCCACGATCGGATCGCGCTGCAGGTCCTTGACGTTGGAAAAGTCTTCCTTGCCGCTCTCGTAGTGGCGCAGAATCCAGCCAATGTGTGAGAACCAGAACCCCAGGCCTGCCGAGTACGGGTCTTTGTCGTTGTTGTCGACATGGGCATGGTGTCGGCGATGGTCAGAAGCCCAGTGCAGCACGTCGTTCTGCAGCGCGCAGGCGCCGCCGAGTGCATAGAGGAATCTCAATACAGCATGAGCTTTGTAAGATTTGTGTGACCAGAGCCGATGATAGCCCGCTGTGATGGACATGCCACAGAAGCCCATCAGCAGGACGAAGACAATCCATTCGTAGAGGTCATAACCATGCGTGAACCCATACCACGGTACTAGCGTTACGGCGAAGAGGGGGGTCAGTGTAAACAGGAGAGTATTGGTCCAGTTTACGGGCGGTTTCTGCATTGGGACTATTCCTGCAAAGGCTCAAGGGTTGACTGTCGGCGCATTAACGGCAGGGAAAGCACACAGCGCAGGCTAATGGACAGCGAAAGGTACGAAATTATTGCACGACTGTCGAAACAAAAAAAAGCGCTATGGCCAGGTCATCATCCAATCTGTTTTAATTGTCACCCTTTCAAATGCGTCAATGGTCAAAGAATGAGCAAGGAATCGAATTCGGAGCAGCTGCTCGAACAGTTGTTCGATCTGCAGTCGCAGTTCGCCTTTCAAGAGGATCTGCTGCGCGAACTCAATGATGTCGTGGCAAGGCAGCAGGCGCAGATCGATGTGCTGCAGAGAGAAGTCCTGTTGCACCGAGAGCGAATCACGCATGTCATGGATAATTTGCCTGACAAAAACAATGCGAATGCCTCTGCTGATGAGAGACCTCCGCACTATTAGAGTCAATTCCGCTAGAGTCAATTCAGAAAGCGGCAACTCAGGCAGTAAGAACTCAGGTAGTAAGGTCGCGGGGACCTGCGACCCCTCTTGCTACTTGGCGGCCGCCACGTCCTCTGCCTGCAAGCCCTTGTCACCCTCGCTGATCGCGAACTCTACCCGTTGACCGTCGTGAAGTACGCGGTGACCCTCGCCACGGATGGAGCGAAAATGCACGAAAATGTCGTCTCCACTGTCACGTGTAATGAAGCCAAAGCCTTTACTGGCGTTGAACCACTTCACGCTGCCACTCTCACGCTTGGACTCATTGTAAGGGGTACGGTTTTCGTCGATCTGGCGTCGCGCG